>NZ_BAACAP010000171.1:0-48208 GCF_045865695.1 Scytonema hankhaensis NUACC26 | reverse complement strand
TACTTTAGGAGCAACACTAACAGTAAGTTTTAAACCTAGTGCATTTAACCAATTACCTAAGTTATAAATTGCCTCAGCACCGGGTTGTGAAAGCAATTCATCTAATTTTTCTAGGTGAAGTTTTGCTTGTTCTGGTGTCATATGTTCTTCTCCTAGCGCTTTTGCTACATGAGTTAACGCTAGTTGAATTAATCTAGGCTCGAATGCTTCTCCTTCTTCCGATTCAAAATGAGTATCGAGATAAAGTGCAGCATAATTTGGATCTTTAAGACGTAAAATTAAATCAGCAAAATAACTATCACTAGTTGGCATTTTCTCTTCTCCTAAATTCTTTCCAAAATTCTATTGCTTTAAGAATATCTTGGTCTTGAGTACTTTTATCGCCTCCACACAGCAGCAGTACAATTGTTGTTCCAATTTGACCAAAATAGATGCGGTATCCAGGACTATAGTTGATTTTTAATTCACACACTCCTTCTCCAACCGAACGATAATTACCAAAATTGCCAAGACTAACTCGGTTGAGTCTTCTTTCAATGATAGTTTTGGCTTTATCCTCGAAAAGATTGTAACCCAATAAAGGTTTCCCCTGATTGTACGTGCTAGACCCAAACCCCAGATAAATGGGCAACCTATGGCGCATTCGCGCCACGCTTCGCTATCAAACCTCCTGACTTATTTATTGGTATTAGGTGATATCCTAAATAAGGTGGCCCATTTATCTACGTGTAAGCTCCCCGAACAAAGTGTACAAAACTTTACCAGTCAAAGCCAAGTTTACAGATATTGAACAAGCGTATTGGATAAATCAATGCGAATATGCTAACAGTTTGATTAATTGTGCTCTTTATCATGTTCGTCAAACTCATTATTCAAGACTTGAAGAGTTGGGCAACGCTTTTACGACTTATTGGCGTGGTGACGAATTGCGGCATGGCTGGAAAACTTACAAATGTTTCACCACTTATCCCGAACTGGTAACCGTACTTAAGGATAATCCTCACTACAAATCTTTGGCTGCACAGGCAGCACAACAAACTTTAAAATCTGTAGGTGAATCGATTACTAGTTATAACTCCTTGGTTAATGCATATTACACTGGTGTTGTTGATAGACCATCGTTACCAAAATATAGAAAAAGTGGTGGACTTGCAGCAATCACATTCCCACGACAAGCACTGACCTACAAAGATGGTTGTTTTTATCCGTCAATTAGTAGAGAAACTAAGCCACATTTGTTAACTGAAATTGCGTTACCCTTACCAGAATTTATTGATTCGGATTGGGTGAAAGAAGTGACAATTCGTCCTTATTATGGGGAGTTCTGGATAGATTGGGTAATTGATGATGGCAAGCAAGTGATTGAAGTTAATCCAAATCTTGATTACACTCAGGCTTGGTCATTTGACCATGGTGGAACTAATTGGTTAACAGGAGTTTCATCCCTTGGTAAAAGCTTAATCATTGATGGTCGGAAATTGAAATCAATGAACCAAGGTTATTGTCGTCTGGTTGCTAAATACAAACAAGGGAAGCCTGATTTTTATTGGGACTCGAATCTTGATAGGATTCAACGCAAGCGTAACAATCAGATGCGAGATGCCATCAACAAAGCTGCCCGATTCATTATTAATCGATGCCTTGCTGATGGCATTGGAAATCTTATTATTGGCTGGAATGAAGGACAGAAAAATGGTTCCGACATGGGCAAACGAGGGAACCAAAATTTTGTACCAATTCCAACTGGTAGGTTAATTGAACGGCTTAAACAACTAGTACCAGAATACGGTATTGTTTTGACAATTACCGAAGAAGCACACACCTCAGTCGCATCGTTTTTGGATGGCGATTTATTACCGAAATACGGTGAGAAACCCGAAGGATATAAACCGTCTGGAAATCGCATTACGCGAGGAACCTACAAAACCAAAAACGGAAAAATTATTCAGGCTGACTGCAATGCTGCTGCCAATATCATGGCTAAAGTAGCCACACAGCTAGGACTTGTCCTAGTCAAGGTGGGTAGGGCGTGTTTGACTGCGCCACATCGGTATGATTTGTTCCGCGATCTCAAGAATTCATTTCGTACAACGTTACGGAGTGTCTCTTGAGAGCACGGACGAAGATCCATGGTAGAATCCCTCGCGTTTTAAACCGAGGGAGAAGTCAAGATAACACCACAATCTGAATCCAAGTCTGTTCACCCACTAGCAAGATTTGTCACGCCAGAAGCAATATCGCTCCTCTTAAAGATAAAAATTGAGCAAATCAAAGAGATTCGTTTGTGGCCTAACGTCATTCTTGTAGTAGCACAAGGATTAACAAGGTTTGTAAGCTACGCCGATTTGCCACCGTTAGTAGAAGCCGAACCACCCAAAAAACAAGATTTTATTCTGTGGCGCAAGCGCTGGCGAAAGAATGAAACAAAGCAAGCTCCTGATTTCTGGCAAGAATTTTATAAACGGAAGTTTCAGCAAGCGAGTTCTGTTGGTGAACTTCACAAATGGGGAGTTTTGGTGGGATACATCAAAAGCGTCCTTTGTCAAACAACCCTCTCCTTCTTACGGAACCAGTATCTACAAGCAAAGCGCTTCATTCAGTCTTTGCTAACAGGCGGTTATCCTACAGCTACAGAAACTATAGCTGCTTGCAATCACTCTTAAAGGTCATACATCCAGGGCAAGCAAATCGCGCTTCGGCTCCCTTGTCTTTAGGTGCTGAAATCTTGTAATGTGCTCAATTTTAACTGAACGCAAAGTTTTCCCAAAATTTTCTGGTTGTTATCGAAAAACAAACGAAGTATAACAGTTAAGATAGAATTATTAAGGCTTGTTTACAGAATTTCCATATTTACCCAAATTCTGTTACAGGAAAAGACCACCTAGATATAAATTCTAAAATCCACTCGCTAAGTTGACTAAACACTTATGACGCTCCCAATCCGTAACGTCGCAATTATTGCCCACGTAGACCACGGCAAAACAACCCTTGTTGATGCTCTCCTCAAACAATCCGGTATCTTTCGAGAAGGAGAAGACGTTCCGGATTGCGTCATGGACTCCAATGACCTAGAACGAGAGAGAGGAATTACAATTCTTGCCAAAAATACGGCTGTTAAATACAAAGAAACTCTCATTAATATTGTTGATACTCCCGGACACGCTGACTTTGGCGGTGAAGTAGAACGTGTCCTCGGTATGGTAGACGGTTGTATCCTGATTGTGGATGCAAACGAAGGCCCAATGCCCCAAACTCGGTTTGTGTTGAAAAAAGCATTGGAAAAAGGGCTGCGCCCCATCGTCGTAGTCAATAAAATTGACCGTCCTCAAGCCGATCCCCATGGTGCGGTCGATAAAGTGTTAGATCTGTTCTTGGAATTAGGAGCAGATGACGATCAGTGTGATTTCCCCTACTTGTTCGCCTCCGGTTTGAGTGGCTACGCTAAAGACGAACTTGAAGACGAAGCTAAGGATATGCAACCCCTGTTTGAAGCTATCCTGCGCCACGTACCACCACCAGTTGGGGATGCGAACAAACCCGTACAACTGCAAGTCACAACTCTAGATTACTCTGAATACCTAGGGCGGATTGTCATTGGTAGAATTCACAATGGCGTCATTCGTATGGGACAGCAAGCCGCATTAGTCAAAGAAAATGGTGAAATTGTCAAAGCAAAAATCAGCAAATTGCTAGGCTTTGAAGGGCTGAAGCGGATTGAAATTTCAGAAGCATCTGCAGGTCACATTGTCGCAGTCGCTGGTTTTGCTGATGCCAATATTGGGGAAACAATCACCGATCCTAACGAACCGCAAGCATTGCCTCTTATTAAAGTAGATGAACCAACTTTGCAAATGACCTTCTGGGTCAACGATTCTCCCTTTGCAGGTCAAGAAGGCAAGTTAGTCACATCGCGTCAAGTGCGCGATCGCCTTATGCGCGAACTCGAAACGAACGTTGCTTTGCGTGTCGAAGAAACCGATTCTCCCGATAAATTCCAAGTTTCCGGTCGAGGAGAACTCCACTTGGGCATCTTAATCGAAACCATGCGTCGGGAAGGTTACGAGTTTCAGGTTTCCCAGCCACAGGTTATTTACCGTGAAGTCAACGGACAACCTTGCGAACCCTTTGAACTTTTGGTGTTAGACATTCCAGAAGATGCAGTTGGTAGCTGTATCGAACGTTTGGGACAACGCAAAGGTGAAATGCAAGATATGCAAGTTGGTGGTAACGGACGTACCCAGCTAGAATTTGTCATTCCTGCTCGTGGATTAATTGGTTTCCGTGGTGAATTCATGCGGATGACTCGTGGTGAAGGTATTATGAACCACAGTTTCCTAGATTACCGTCCCATCAGTGGAGATATTGAAGCTCGTAATAAGGGTGTATTAATCTCCTTTGAAGAAGGCGTTGCCACCTTCTATGCAATGAAAAACGCTGAAGATAGAGGTTCCTTCTTTATCACTCCAGGTACTAAAGTATACAAAGGTATGATTGTGGGAGAACACAACCGTCCCCAAGATTTGGAATTGAACGTCTGTAAGACCAAGCAACTTACTAACCACCGTGCAGCTGGTGGTGAAGAATTGGTTCAGTTACAAGCACCTGTGGACATGAGCCTAGAGCGTGCTTTGGAATACATTGGACCAGAGGAATTGGTGGAAGTCACTCCCCAATCCATTCGTCTGCGGAAGATGACGAAGAAGTTGGCGAAGAGATAGGGGCTAGGGACTGGGGACTGGCGACTGGGGACTAGGGACTGGGAAAATTTACTCCCCAATCGCCAATCGCCAATCGCTAATCCCCATTACCCCTTATCCCCAAAGGGAACCCCTGCCTGCCCCTTATCCCCAGAGGGGGCCCCACCTTCCCCAATCGCCTACTTCGGCTTATAACCGTAACTCAACTCAAAATTCCGCTTTGTAGATTGCGCCGGATCTAAACCGCCGTTGCGGGCGCGTCGGCGCAAATCGCCAAAGTCGGGGGAAGCACTGATAGCATCTTCAATACTTATTTGACCGCTAAGCATTAACTCGCATAAGGCGTGATTCATCACTTGCATTCCTTCGCCAGTACTGCTTTCCATAAGTTGGAATGCTTCTACCTCGTCACCCTTGAGCAAGTAATCTTGCATGGCTGGTGTATTCATTAAAATTTCTAGCGCTGCTACGCGACGACCATCAGTTGTAGGTAGTAACTGTTGAGCGACGATCGCAACTAATGAGTCAACTATTTGGACGCGCATGGCTGCTTGCTCTTCTGGATTATAAATATTAAGCAAGCGATTGATTGACCCAATAGCGTTTTTGGTATGAAGAGTTCCTAAAACTAAGTGACCTGTTTGTGCGGCTTTTAATGCGGTGTCAACAGTTATGCGATCGCGCATTTCTCCAATCAAAATTACGTCAGGATCTTCCCGTAACACCGACCTTAAAGCGTGATGAAATTCATTCGTATGTAAGCCCACTTCTCGCTGACTAATGAGGGATTTTTGAGAAGCGTGAACGTACTCAATGGGATCTTCTATGGTGATAATGTGTTTTTGTGCTGTCTCATTGAGATGGCGAATCATTGCGGCTAAAGTTGTAGACTTTCCGGAACCAGTTGGTCCTGTTATCAAAACAAGTCCTTGCTTGTGACCAATAATATATTTAAGGATTTGTGGTAAACCCAAACCATCAATAGAGGGAACTTGCAATGTAATTAATCTCAGTACCATTGCACCGCCATTTAAAGTCTCAAAACAATTGACACGACAACGTAAGAAACCGGGATAAAAAACGGCTGTATCCAATTCTTTGGTTTCTGCAAACCGTTGTCTTGCATTTTGAGAGAGAATTTCCTCCAAATACCCCTCGAAAATTTTGGTTGAAACTTTTTCTGCTTTTTCATAGGAGATCATCTCTCCCCGAATCCGAAAGCGGGGAACTTCCCCTACGCGAATATGAATATCAGATGCATGGCGATCGTAAGCGTCGCGTACTAATTGCTGAATTGAAATGGCATTTTTTTGCACTCGCTCAACCTTTTGTAAAAGCGGGTGATTGGGCGGAGGCGGAGGTAAATGCGATTGTTTTTGATTTTTAAACCGCGACATTAAATCGTCATCCATATGAGTTTCCTTCGGTAGATGTGGAATAAACAGAAACGGTTAAACTAACTGGGTTAGAACAAACCCACGTTAGAAATAAGTTCTACTTAAGTAAACCGTAAATATACTTGAATTCTAATTCCTGTAATTGACGCAGTAAATCGTAAAATATGAAACTTTCAATAAGGAACATCAAAATTTATACGATGAAAGATTAAAGTATCTCGTTGCCCAAAATCTAGAAGCCTTGGTGTTCAGCTTACCAAGCTTGCCTACGCAGCTTCTCAACAACTTATTTGAAAAATTTAACACTTGGAGAGAGGGAGCATCCCGATTTGGCACATTGCCCTCAGAATAGAATTCTGGGGCTATACAAACAAAGCCTACGGAGGTAGGCTTTGTACTAGTCTGCGTAGGCGGACTTCGTTTGTGTAGCGGCGATTTCTAATCGCGGGCGTGTTTTTTCCAAATTGGGATGTTCCCTGGAGAGAAAAGCAAAAAATCAGGTAAACAAATTCATGATGCTAATATTGTGGCAACCATGCAGGCTTATAACATCTCTCAATTACTTACTCATAATATTTCTGATTTTAACAGATTTGCTCATCTCATTACCTTGCTACGACTAGAGGAAAACACATAGATTAAAGTCTGCCAGCACGGACTTTGTTTGTATAGCCCCACCCTTTTAGAGGCGAAAGGGAAAATTTACAGTTTCCAGATCCCCGACGAATCAAAGAAGTCGGGGATCTAACGCTTCACAAATGATTTAGGATTACTATAGTACAAAAATGAAATCTGTTCGTTGAGCAATGCTGTTTGGGAATAATAAATGGAAGTCCTAATTGTGACATTTTTGTAAAAAATAGCAGCTAGCCCAGCAACAATGAAAATTATTAAAAACATTACTAACTGGTTAGAAACCCGCGCTTGTGCCCCTGCATACGGTGGTTGGGTTTTAATGGGAATTGCTATTTGTTTTTTTGGGGCAGGTATTAATACAATGGCGGGCTGGCTGTATGCGATTAGTGGCGTTAGTTTTGCTCTGTTAGGCTTGGCATCTGTCCTACCACCGCGATCGCTTTTGGGTTTAGTCGTAAAACATCTTCCTATCGAACCAGTGACAGCTGGTGACGATCTCATAGTTGAGTTGGAAATCTTCAATCAAGCACGGCAACCAGCCACCTTGCTGCAAGTCCAAGATATGCTACCTTTTGTTTTAGGAAAACCCGTACAGAAATCAATTGAAAGAATTCCTAATGGTGAGTCCTATCGCTGGGTATACCACCAACCAACACAGCGTCGGGGAATTTTTCGTTGGCAAACAGTCGAACTTGGAACTGGTGCTCCTTTGGGGCTGTTTTGGTGTCGGCGATTGCGAGATGCACCTGTTGTGGCAATTGTTTATCCCAAAGTCTTACCCCTCACAACTTGTCCCCTCATCGATGAAATGGGAGATGAAGATAGTAAAAGAGGCGATCCCCGTGGTAGACCTTTACAAACAGCCACCCAAGGATCAACTCGTTGTCTTCGTCCTTACCATATAGGAGATCCCATTCGTCTCATTCATTGGCGCACCAGTGCTCGTTACGGAGAATTACGAGTGCGAGAGTTAGAACTCGTCACAGGAGGGCAAGAAATCATTATTGCTATTGATAGTGCGGGCAATTGGAACGAAGATAATTTTGAACAAGCCGTCATTGCAGCAGCATCGTTATATTTTTACGCACATCGACAGCAAATACAGGTAGCACTGTGGACGGCATCAACAGGGATAATTAGAGGTCAACGAGTCGTCCAGGAAGCTCTAGCTGCGATCGCATTTCATGAAGATGGTTGTGTACAACCTCCCCACGCTCCCCTCATTTGGTTAACACAAAACCCTTTAACACTTTCTTCTCTACCCAATGGTAGTCGTTGGGTATTGTGGCAAGACATTTCCACGGTACAAGAACAAGTTATTGTAAATAAAGATTACCCAGGCATACAAGTAGATACTCAAAAACCACTCCAAACCCAGTTACAAAAAACCATTCGATAGGCAAATCTTGTGCATTCACAACTTGAATAAGTGTTGAAACCGCCGATAAACGCGCATATACGCGGATACGTTTCCTTTCATCAGCGTGCATCTGCTACGGGCTGCGGTTCAAAATTCCTTCTAAAGATGAGGGACAACCCCCCATATCACCCTACGTTGACTGCGGTACAATGCAAAGAAATATTTAAATTATGAGTAGCCGAGTCGATGATTTCACCAGAAGTTAACTCAAAATCCACCGAGCATAGCTTGGAGGCAATGAGACATTTTTCCGAACAATACGCAAAGCGCACAGGCACTTTCTTTTGTGCGGAACCTTCAGTAACAGCAGTTGTGATTGAAGGGCTTGCCAAGCATAAAGACGAACTAGGTGCTCCCTTGTGTCCCTGTCGTCATTATGAAGACAAAGAAGCAGAAGTTAAAGCCACTTTTTGGAATTGTCCGTGCGTACCAATGCGAGAGCGGAAAGAGTGCCATTGTATGCTATTCCTTAGACCAGATCAGGAATTTGCCGGAGATAAACAAGAAATCTCTTTAGACACAATTAAAGAAATCAGAGAGACAATGGCGTGAACGAAAGAATGCCCGAAGAGTTTTGGCAAAGTGTAGAGCAGTTTAATACCGGGCAGTATTATGACTGTCATGACACTTTAGAGGCTTTGTGGATTGAAGCAACAGAGCCAGAAAAAACTTTTTATCAAGGCATTCTTCAAATTGCGGTGGCACTGTATCATTTGGGTAACAATAACTTGCGGGGAGCAGCGATTTTGCTTGGAGAAGGCAGCAATCGCTTGCGACGTTACCCATCGGATTACGGCAGTATTGATGTGGATGAATTATTAGATCGAAGTGCGGCACTACTGACAGCATTACAAGAAGCAGAGCTAAAAAAGAATGCTACTTTTGACTTGAGCCACGAGATTTTACCTCACATTGTGAGAATAGGGAGTAGGGATTAGGGAAGGTTGTAAAATTTTGTAATGAAACTTAAAGAGTCAAAAAGCGTCTAAAACTTTAGCTAGTAGCGATCCGCAGGATAGTTCAAATTGTGTATTGTATCTCTGGGAGAAGTACTTGCGAGAATTAGAATAACAGGCGACCTCGTAATTACCAAACGTATAATATGAAGCCCCACTACCAATTCCCTCAAATTAAAATGCACTGTTCTGGATTAGCCTTGCTGCTAAGTGCTGCACTTACAAGTGCAATCGCATTATTACCTAGCCAAGTACAAACAGCTACCGCACAAACGCCTCAAACTTCCGCACAGCCAAACCGTCCTTTATACATCCGTGGCAAAGTTCAAGAATATAACTCGAAAACACAAGTCGCAACTGTTCGCGGCGATGTAGAGCTTGTATACCCAGCCCGAGGAATTCAAGCAACTGCCGCACAAGCACAATACTTTACTCGCGAACGTCAGATTATTCTTAGCGGTAATGTCTACGTATTGCAAGAAGGACGCAATAGTATTAAAGCTGAGACGGTAACTTATTTGATTGACGAAGGGCGATTTGTTGCTACACCCAAACAAGGTCGTCAGGTAGAATCCATTTATATCGTTAACGATAGCAATAACCCAACGACTGCACCTGCTCCTGCAACACCACCTTTAAAGAAATCTAATTAGTCATTAGTCATTAGTCATTTGTCATTATTTATGAATACCTCTAGCTTGTCCCTACCCCCTACCCCCTAACCTGAGAGTGAAAATTGTTTTAGAGAACGTTCATAAATCCTATGGCAAACGAGCCATTGTCAATCGCGTTAACCTTTCGGTTGGGCAAGGAGAAATCGTTGGTTTACTCGGTCCTAATGGTGCGGGGAAAACGACGACTTTTTACATAGCCACCGGCTTGGAAAAGCCAGATCGGGGAAGGGTCTGGTTAGATAAAATGGATGTGACTCCACTACCAATGCACAAAAGGGCGCGGTTGGGAATTGGCTATCTCGCACAGGAAGCCAGTATTTTTCGTCAACTCACTGTCCGAGAAAACATTTTGTTAGTCCTCGAACAAACCAATGTACCTCGTTGGGAATGGGCGCGGAGACTAGACACTTTACTTCAAGAGTTTCGTTTGGAAAAAGTCGCTAAAAGCAAAGGAATTCAACTTTCTGGCGGCGAACGACGCCGAACCGAACTAGCACGAGCTTTGGCTGCAGGAAAAGAAGGACCCTCATTTTTACTTCTGGATGAACCATTTGCCGGAGTCGATCCCATTGCTGTGTCAGAAATTCAGCAAATTGTGGCTCGATTGAGCGATCGCAATATGGGTATCCTAATTACAGACCATAATGTCCGCGAAACTCTTGCCATTACAGATCGCGGTTATATCATGCGTGAGGGGCAAATTCTTGCTTCTGGCACATCCGACGAACTATACAAAAATCCTTTAGTGCGTCAGTACTATTTAGGAGATAATTTTCAGGTATAGACGCTCGTCATTAGTCACTTGTCATGCGTCATTGGTAAGAATTATCAGCATATAAACATTTTCTAGTGTAGTTCAGTTTATTTCCGCCTAGCTACTTGTACTTTAGAGATTTTTTTTATTTTATTTACCATTTATCTGTGACAAATGACAAATGACAAATTACAAATGATAAATGACAAATGACAAATGACACAAATTAAGTCTTTCTATACCTTTAATTCGCTGTTACCCTTTTCGCTCATGGATCGTTACCTAGTCAGCGAATTAATCCCACCATTTTTGTTTGGAGTCGGAGCATTTACATCAATCGGTGTTTCAATTGATGTTGTCTTTGAATTAATCAGAAAAATAGTTGAATCTGGGTTACCATTAACCATTGCCATTCAAGTTTTCTTCCTGAAAATGTCGGGTTTCATCGTATATGCTTTTCCCATGTCCACGCTTCTGGCTACGTTGATGACTTACAGCCGTCTTTCTAGCGAAAGCGAACTGATTGCCTTACGCGGGTGTGGGGTGAGTGTTTACCGCATGGTACTGACTGGAGTAATGTTGAGTCTTGTCGTCACAGGATTATCATTTTTATTTAACGAGCAGATTGTCCCTGCAGCAAATTACCAAGCATCTCAAATTTTAGACAAGGCATTAAAGTCAGACCAACCTGCGATCGCTAAGCGGCAAAATCTTTTCTACCCAGAGTACCAAAAAGTTAAGCAGGAGGATGGAAGTAAGAAAAAAGTTTTGACACGTTTGTTCTATGCGGATGAATTCGATGGACAACAAATGAAAGGCTTGACTATTCTAGACCGTTCCCAAGAAGGAGTGAATCAAATAGTTGTTGCAGAATCCGGGGAATGGAATCCGAGTCAGAATGTCTGGGATTTTTACAACGGTACTATTTATCTAGTTGCTTCCGATAGCTCGTATCGTAATATTCTACGATTTGAACGCCAACAACTAAAACTACCGCGTACAGCATTGGATCTGGCACAGAAAAGTCGGGATTATGGCGAGATGAACATAGCCCAAGCGTTGGAGCAACTAGAAATTGAGCGTTTAGGCGGTGACGAGCAAAAAATTCGCAAACTCGAAGTTCGGATTCAACAGAAATTTTCCTTACCCTTTGTATGTGTTGTGTTTGGCTTAGTCGGTGCAGCCATGGGAACAATACCACAAAGAACCGGTAGAGGAACAAGTTTTGGGATCAGCGTTATAGTTATTTTCACTTATTATTTACTGTGGTTTATTAGTGGTGCCATGGGGGAAGCTGCTGTTCTGTCTCCGTTTATGGCAGCTTGGTTGTCAAATTTTATAGGTTTGGGAATTGGTTTATATCTCTTATCACGGGTAGCCCAAAGGTAAATTAAATTCAAAAGTCATCCGTAGGGCAATGACTTCTCCTTGTAAAAGGAGTAACATAGAAGAAGATTCCACTTCTAGAAATTTATTTTTAGTAAATTTATATACTGTTGAACGCAAGACATATCAATAATCACTGTACGGGTGCGGCGGTCTTGCGCCCCTACCGCTCGCTAACCAGATAACTTCTAGTAAATTCCAATACTGCCGCTCATGCCACAACGTCACTACCCTCCCGCTTACCTACGCTATTTCAAAGCCCGGTTATGGAACTTGGCGAGACCTGGTTTTTGGGGAACAGCGATTTTTTTATCTGTCATCGGGTTAGTTATAAAGGAGTATTGGGTACAACCAGATTTGGCGAACAAACAGGAAGATCGCTTTGGTGCTAATAAAGCGGCTGACCCATCTTTGACACCAGAAGACAAAGCTATTGCTGCCGATATTGATAATTTGCCTCTTTTGGTTGGTGATTCTGTTCCAGCAAATTTACCAAAAGTCAAAAACCTAAGCCAAAATCAAGCAAATAAGAACAAAACTTTATTAGATAGATTAAACGATCGCGATCGGAGTTCCTCAAGTAATAACAAATCAAAATCGGAAGATACATCGGGTAACTCCGCATTAACTAATAAGGTAGATAATCCTTTTTTGGCACAAGCAGAGACTTTGCTGAAGTTTAGTAACTTACAAGAGGCAAGTCAGCCAACATCAACATCTTCTCAATCTACTGTAGGACAAACTTCTTTGAGTTTGGGTATTGGACTCAACAATGGTACTAATGTTGGTCAAACGACAACTCAAGAAAATCCCTTACAAACAGCACTTAATAAATCAACCAGCCCAAATCAAATCAGTCAAGTTAATACCACATCAACTCAAGTTAACCCCCTCAATTCCCTAACACCACCAGTAAGCGGTACATCTATTCAGAATCCCAAACCTAGCAATGGGTTGATTGGAGGTGGAGGCAATTCACCATCAAACATTAACTATGGCAGTGGGTACAACACACAGCCAGGACTAGTCACTCAACCACAAAATATTAACTTAGGTACAAACTACACACCACAAGGACAAACAGGGCTTTTACCACAAAATTCCATACCTGGGACAAGTTATACACAGCCATTACCTGTAAATCAACTCCAAAATACTATTCCATCTACAGGTTACCTGCAGCCCGGTATAACAAATCAGCCACAAATTAATCAGCTACCTAGCTCTACTGCACCTGGTGTAAATTACACTCAACCAACACAATTGTACCAACCTCAAAGTTTTTACACGAATCGTGATGAGCGCAACTTGGCTAACTTTGTAGATTCAGTCAGGCATAGGAGTGTATATAACAATGTCAATAGCACTCCAGCATTGCCTAATGTGCCACAGCAAACGCCAGTTGTGCCATCATCGGTTCCCGCGCCCGTACCTTACTATAACTCTGTCCCAAATCAAGGTACTGTTATAACCTATCCCAACTCCACCGTTCCCAACTATGGAAGTTCGGGCTTGCAACAACAATCTATTCCTCAATATAACTATTCATCTCCCGGTCAAATTCCTGGGCAATAACCTCTCCAGTACCCACCCTACGTATTTAGGTAATCATAAGAGCACCGAAGGGATCTGTGAGAATCGTTTATTCACGCATAATGACATGACTTACTCAAGAGGATAAACTTTTTGATCCTCCATTACGGCTTTGACGGTATCCAGTTCAGCCAACTCATATACCCCAGGAACACTTATTTCAAGTGGGATGATACCTAGTAAATTGAAATGCTCAGCTAACAGTTTTCCATCATTGTCTCGAGCAATTTTACGAATATCGTTTAGTGCCTGCTTTTCCAATCTACTAATGTTTTTGATAGCAGATATATGCTGGTCAGAAAATTTTTGAGGATGGGAGAGTTGGTTAATATTATTTTTCAAGTTAAGTAAAACAAGCACGCGAACGACTTGATGCGGATTTAGTTCGTTCAGGCGATGAGTAAACTCCGAACTAATTTTACTGTGATGGAATAATTCTTTTTCTACTTGAGTCTTTGTCATAGCCGATCGCCTCGTATACAATATGCGACTAGGTAATTAGAAAGCAGCACTTGAATTTGTAACGCTGCCTACAATATTTCACGCCCCCTAGCTTTTTTTATATGAAAATAATTTGAGGAACTTGTGAGGATTTTGCAAGAGCGAGTTTCTTGCGTATGAAAAACTGCCTATACTAAGGATTATGTTGGAAAAGTAGGCAAAAAAAGCTGTTATTCGGAGAAATAGAAAAAAAGCTAAAATAGTTATATCAAATTTAATAACTTTATATTTACAGGACTCCTATTTGATTTTTGAAA
This sequence comes from Scytonema hankhaensis NUACC26, assembly GCF_045865695.1. Lineage (NCBI taxonomy): Bacteria > Bacillati > Cyanobacteriota > Cyanophyceae > Nostocales > Scytonemataceae > Scytonema > Scytonema hankhaensis. The sequence continues at coordinate 33,937 of NZ_BAACAP010000171.1, read as the reverse complement.
TGTACATAGTAGGTAGGGCTATGCCGCACATATGATACTTTTGTGCGGCATAGCCCTACCTACTTAAAATTTTTCATAAATCATTTATGATTCCCATAGCTTGCAAATTCCCCAATCCCTATAAGTAAGTACGAGGCAGCTAGTGACCACTAAAAAACCTTTAGTAGCAGAAAATGATTATAGTGAACCATCTAACAATGCGCGTTGGATGTGGCTGTGGTTGGGGATGGGTGCGATCGCACTAGTTTCCGCAACATTGGGGGGACTGCTTGCAGTTTCTATGACTAGCACGCCTTTGATGCAGACCAAACTAACCCCAAAGGAAGCGGAAGTCTTTGAGAGTGCGAGCTTAGCCGGAGAAGGGCTAAAATTTTCCGAGTTAACTCGTCCTGTCAATATTTTAGTTATGGGGATGAGCGTACTTCCACCAGATATTCAAGATCCACCAAAGGGAGCAAAAAAGCCGAGTTACTTACCCCAAGTTAACTCCTTTAAAGGGCTTTCGGATGTTATGCTTTTGGTCAGACTAGACCCAGAGGAAAAAAAAATAGTTATTCTTTCGGTTCCTAGAGACACTCGTGTTTCTTTAGAAGGGCATGGTGTCGTTAAAATTAATGCAGCTAATGTTGTTGGTGGACCTGCTTTAAGTGCTAAAACAGTCAGCGAACTCCTAGGGGGAGTAGAAATTGACCGCTATATCAGAATTAATGTTTTAGGAGTTAACAAGTTAATTGATGCTTTGGGAGGCGTCACCGTTGATGTTCCCTATGATATGAAGTATCGAGATGATTCTCAACACTTATATATAAATTTAAAGAAAGGGAAACAACATCTTAATGGGGATAAAACGTTACAAATGTTGCGTTTTCGTCATGATGGTCGTGGCGATCTAGGTCGAGTTGAGCGACAGCATACAGTTATGCGATCGCTAGCAGAGCAAACTCTCAACCCCGCTTTACTAGCAAAATTTCCCCAAATTCTTAATGTTGTTCGGTCTCATTTGGATACCAATTTAACAGTTGAGGAAATTTTGACCCTCGTTAATTTTGGAGTACAGACAGGTAACTCTAATATGGAAATGCTAACACTTCCAGGTAGAGCTAGCACATTTAATGAGTACAAAACCAGCTATTGGATACCCGATGCCAAGCAGATTGAAAAAATGGCGCTCGAGAATTTCGATCTGCAAGTGATGAATCTACCCCAATCTTCTGATTCAACTCAGCAACAAATCGTCATTAAAGACAGTACGTCTGGCAATAGTGAAAGTTTGCAAAATTTAATGCGTTCCCTAGAAGTCGTGGGATACTCGAGCACTTACATACCCGAACCTTGGCGAGAACCTTTAGATACAACTTACATTATTGTCCGAAATGGAAATCGCGATACTGCTGAAGCAATTCGTACCATTCTGGGATTTGGAGAAGTGCGCGTGCAAGAAGAAGGTAGCTTTGACTCAAATATTACCATTGATTCGCCTGTGACAATTGTGTTGGGCAAGGATTGGTTGGAAAACCAAAATGATACTAATTTTTCTTACTAGTAGTTAGCTCTATATTGGCGAGTGCACGATTTCTAAAAAGATTCGAGAACTCTCAGCAAAAAAAATTCCTCTAATCGCGATCGTTGGCGAACAAGAAAAAGTCAATGGTACTGTTAATATTTGTCGCTTGGGCGTTGCAGGACAGGAAGAAATCGAATTTGTCAAGCTTAAAGAAGCCATTAAATCTTTATCTTAAGAATTATATAGGAATCATAAATAATTTGTAACACTTTTTAAGTACAGTAGGGTGGGCATTGCCCACCAAAAGTCTTGTTGGTGGGCAATGCCCACCCTACTACCGTATATTTCACAAATCAAATAGGATTCCTATAGAACGTAAATGTAGCTGAAACCTTTGCCATTTCTAGAGAAACCGACAATTCTTGACAAGGATTTGTGTTAAGCTACAAGACTAAACTCTACACCAACCCATATATGTCTCTGACTGAATATACTATTCTAGTGGCAGAAGACGATCCCAATGACGCATTCTTTATCCAAAGAGCTTTTCAAAAGACACAGTTAATTCATACTTTGAAAGTCTTAGAAGACGGTGATGCAGTCATCAATTACTTAAGTGGTGTTGGTGAGTACGCAAATCGCGAACGATATCCTTTGCCAACATTGCTACTCCTAGATATCAAACTACCACGTCTTTCTGGTCTTGAGGTGCTTGAATGGATACGCCAGCAACCTGACTTAAAACGCTTGCTTGTTATCATGCTGACTTCTTCCGATCAAGATAGTGATATTAACTCAGCTTATGAACTAGGTGCCAACTCATATTTAACAAAACCAATCGGAATTGATAACCTACAAGAAATGGTAAACATTATTAACCAATACTGGTTACGCCTCAACAAACAACCAGAAATTTAACAGTGACCAGTGACCAGTGACCAATTGACTAGTTATTAACTTCTTAACTGATGTTATTTCTTTGAAAAAGACGCCGTCTTCGTCTATTCTCTGATTCTTCTCTCAAAGGTACTACGTCGGCTTCACTACTTTCGCGTGCTACGCGAATCAGCAAAGCAGCAGATAGCAAACTAGCAATCATTGAATTTCCACCATAACTAAATAGAGGTAATGGCAAACCAGTTGTTGGCAACGCACCAGTGGTAACACCAACATGAAGCAAGGATTGTCCCACCATCAACACTGTTACCCCAATGGCTACAAGTCGATAAACCGAATGTTTGGTCTTATAAGCTATGATTAATCCTAGAGTAGCATATAAAGCAAGCAGTACTAGCAGCATTATACTGCCAACAAAACCAAATTCTTCAGCAAAAACAGCAAAAATAAAATCGGTGTCTTGAATTGGCAAATAAAACAATTTTTGTTGAGAAAGCCCAAACCCTGCTCCCCATTGTTTACCAGAACCGACAGCCAACAAGCTCTGTACCAGTTGGTAACCATCTCCAGTTGGATCTGCCCATGGATTTAGAAAAGAAAGCACTCGTTTGCGCTGGTATTCTTTAATACTAATACTAAGGACTCCCAAGAGCACTCCTCCAGCTGCTGTTCCTCCTAAGTATTTGTAAGGTAAACCTGCAGCAAGGGCAATTAGCCAGATTGTCATTCCACAGAGTGCTGCTGTACTTAAGTTAGGCTGGATTAAAATTCCTAAAATAATCAGAGAAAAAATACCTAACCAAAAAAAGCGCACTCGCCAACTTAACCTTTCCCATTGCCCAAAGAGTCGCGCACTTTGCAACACTAAAAAGGGTTTAATGAGTTCGGAGGGTTGAATTGGTATTGGTCCGATCGCAATCCAGCGAGATGCATCAAATGCCTTTTTTCCCAATCCCGGTACTAAAGTGAGGAAAATCACCCCCAGTAGCACGATTGCAACCCAGTGGGATATGTTTATGACCTTGCGTAAGGGCAGATTGACTATGATGTTGAATACGATTGATGCTACTAATACCCACAGGACTTGACGCTTAAAGTAATACAGCCCGTCATTGTGGCGATCGTCCGCAACTGCATATGATGCAGAAAATAGAACGATTAATCCCACAAACAGCCAGATCAATGTCAACCAACGCAATAACCGTGCCTCAAGCGCCCAACTGGACACGGAGTCATCGAAGAATGGAATTAGGCGGCGGAAATTCACAATTTCAAGTAAAAAATATGTAAGGTGTCATTCGTTGAGAATGCAGTTAATGTACCACAAGAAATTTTTTAATGATTTTTATTTTGAGAATTTTGTTAGATAATCTACGGTAAGCCGATAAAAAATTGAGTCTTTTTTTTAAAAAGGGCACTTGGTATCATACCACATTCCACTCTGTCATGGAAACTCGTTTCTCGTAAAATTACTATAAGTACGTCAATGAACAGTAGTATACTGAGGAAAGAATTGAATAGCCAAAACTACACTCTTTTGGAGTTGTCTTCCAAAGTAGAGTATGCACTGCTAGCTCTTTTAGAACTGGCAAGTAACAAAGGAAAAAGAGATCCCCTTACCATGAGCGAGATTACAGCAAGACAGCCCATACCGGAACGTTACCTAGAACAAATTCTCACGAGTTTGAGGCGAGCTGGTTTGGTACAAAGCCATCGCGGATCGAGAGGCGGATTCGTTTTAGTTCGAGAACCTTGGCAGATTACTCTACTGGAAATAGTGACTGTCGTTGAAGGTGAGAGGAAGGAGAGAGAATCTTCTGTTCCTTCCACTCTTGAAAAGAACTTAGTTCATGAAGTTTGGGATCGAGCCAATACTGCCGCTATTGAAGTTTTGCGTCGCCATACGCTTCAAGATTTGTGCCAGGAAAGGGAAGCTCGAATACAACAGGGTCCAATGTATTACATATGAACAAAGGAGTGATTTGTATGTTTTTTACTCAACTATTACGGAGTTTAATGAGTCAAGCGGAATGGTGAAAACATAATAGACAACTCCAATTCCCAGGAGAATCACCGCAAGGCTAGAAAGAATAACCCAACGGTCTGCTGGTTCATAAGCATCTTCGTCAATATCTCGACGAACGACAAGGTAGTGCTGGGTTGAAAGCATGACCGTTAGCAATCCAACTAGTGAAAAGGCTAAGCCTAGTTTCCAGCCATTACCTGGACCTTGAGGTGCAAGGGGAGGGCGGAGTATGCGAAGCCGGACAATGAGAACTCCAAAACCCATGAGGGCTATCCCACTTCTCATCCATGCCAAGTAGGTGCGCTCGTTGGCTAGATGTTCTCGAACTCGGTCAGCACTGGGGCTTTTTCGTTTTTCAGGTTTTTCTGCATCTGTTGTCATAATTCTATGGGAACTGTATGAACAAAATTTTTTTAGCAGTCTTTGAATTTAGACTCATAAATATTCATAATATTAGCAGTATTTACTACGGTAGCTTTCCCGACTAGCCGTATAGCCGTATACTTTTGATAAGCTTGTTGGGGTGATAATACTTAGTCAGGAATGCTTGAAAGAGCCTATATGACGTTTGAGCAGTTACGAATTTTTCTTGCAGTGGCAGAATTGATGCACTTTACCCGTGCAGCAGAATCGCTATACATTACTCAACCTGCAGTTAGTGCAGCCATTCAAAGTCTGGAAACAGAATATGGGGTCAAATTATTTCATAGGATTGGTCGTCATATCGAAATTACTGATGCTGGGAAGTTGCTTCAAATAGAAGCACAAAAAATTCTAGATCAAGTGTCTTTAACTCAAAGAGGCTTGCGAGAATTAAATAATATGCAACGGGGTGAGTTAAAGCTCGGGTCAAGTCTGACCATTGGTAATTACTGGTTACCTGAGAAGATTAGCCAGTTCAATCGTCACTATCCCGGTATTCATATAAATTGTACTTTGGGTAATGCGGAAGAAATTTGTGAAGGAACAGCAACAGGGCTGTTTGATTTCGGGTTGGTTACGGGTGATGTGAAAGTCTCTCTCAGAAACTATCTGGAAAAAGAAGTTGTGGGAAGCGATCGCTTGCAGATAGTTGTAGGTCGATCTCATCCTTGGTTTGAAAGAAGAGAAATTTCCCCTGTAGAACTCCTAACAACAACTTGGGTGATGAGAGAGTCAGGCTCGGGAGCGCAACAGATGTTTGAACAAGCCCTACAGAATTGGGGAATCGATCTGACCGAACTAGAAGTTGTTCTCGTCCTCAGTAGCAGTGAGATGGTAAAAGCAGTCGTTGAAAGTGGTGTCGGCGCAGCAGCGATTCCAGAGTTGATGGTGAAAAAAGAACTACAGCTATCTACACTGCACGCAATTCGTGTTGTCGATGGCGATGCGGACACAAAGTTAGAAATCGTCCAACCCGTGTGGAAGCTGAAACACCTACAGCGTTTTCAAACCAGAGTGGCAAGCGCTTTTGAACAGATTCTCAGCAAGGGACAAGGGATTGGCGATTGGCGATTAGGGATAAAGTAGAATTTTCTACCTTGTCCCCAATCTCTAATCAATCACATTTTTTTATTAAAATCAGAAAAAAAAATACTTGATTTTATTGACAGTCTTCTTATATAGTAATGTCAACTTATCAACACAGAAGCTCGCATAGCAATCCTAAATCATTTATAAGAGATTTGAAGTCATGTAGGGGAGCCACCCGAAGTGCGCGTCTTTATGCGCGACCAGAGGAGTGGTGTTGGGCATTGCCCATAACCAGGTCTTTTGTGCGGTATAGCCCTACCTATCTGGAGTTTGCAAATCGAGTAGGGTTGCTGTAGAGCACTAACGTGGAACTTTAACCCAATCTTACGAAGTTAGGCTGAATCCCTGTCTTAGGTGATGAAGTAACTTTTTGGTGTCTCATCTCTCTTAGCTATGGAACTTTCAAACAAAACAGAGTACGCAATTCTCTCTTTGCTAGCGCTAGCAAAATGCTATGCTGATGGCGAATCATTGCAGATCCGAGAGATAGCAGCACGTCAAAATATTCCCAACCGCTATTTAGAAGAACTTCTAGCAACTTTAAGGCGTGGAGGTTTGATTAAGAGTATACGCGGAGTGAAAGGAGGTTACGTTCTAGCACGAGAACCTCAAAAAATTACAGTTTTGGAAGCTTTACGTTGTATAGAAGGATCGGAAGATGAACCGAGTAAGCCTTCCAATATCAAAACAGTAGAAACTGAAGTTATTCATGACGTTTGGCAAGAAGTTCGTCAAGCAGCTTACGACGTATTACAAAAACATACGCTTCAAGATCTTTGCGAACAGCGAATCTCCAAACGGCAAATGGAACTCATGTATTATATATAAATTATTCAGCTATATATATTATTTCTTATCCCGGTTGATTGTTTTGCGATCGCTTGGACTCCATAAAACGGAATTCCCCACGTTTTCCGTAAATTCTCTCTTGAAAAGCGTTAAGTGAGTGAGAAAACTTAGCGCTTTTATTATATATATTTATCGACACCTACTTGAGGTTAAACGAACAAGAAACAGCCATTTTTGAAGAACAGCTTGCTAGGATTGAACCAAGGCAGAAGGAGGAAGTTATGCAAATTGTCACGAGTTGGATGGAAGAAGGTTTGCAACAAGGTCGCGCTGAAGGTCGAGAGCAAGAAGCGGTAACTCTTGTTTTGCGCCAACTTAACCGTCGCTTTAGAACTTTGGATTCTCAGCTACAACAGCAAATTCAGAATTTATCGGTATCTTCGTTAGAAGATTTGGCAGAAGCTTTATTAGATTTTACAACTGTTGCCGACTTGCAAGCTTGGTTGCCAGCTCAGTAAAGGAAAATTTCTCACATTTTCCGTAAATTCTCTCTTGAAAAGCGTTAAGGAAGTGAGAAAACTTAGCGCTTTTGTTATATATTGGTAAAATTAAGCGCTCGCAAACTTTCATGACAAATTATCATTTTTCTTTACCAAAATTGTTAAACAAAAACAGCTAGCAATGAGCTTCGTTAGACTTAATGAATCACTTTTTAAAATAATAAAAATTCCCAATCCTATTAAGATAAAAGGAATAAAGTAGCTACCATATTGGGTTATAATCTCGGCTATTTCTTTTTGCTGAGTCAACTTGTAAGCTAGATAACACCACATTCCTAACAATAGAAAGAAAATAGAGATTACTATAAAAAAACTTGTTAAATTACCACTAGCAAATAATGGTACGTAAACACTGATATTATCGCTACCGTTAGCAATAGTTACAGATGCAACACTATAAGTTTGAGGAGAAACTAAACTAGACAATATAGATTCTTCAGACTCTTCTGTCTCAGATGCACCTTCCTCTGAAAATTCTTCTTCCCCATTCACCAAACTGCTAAGACCCATAACGATTGGCATTAAACCAAGTAATCCAATCCAACGTGCTGATAAAACTAACCCCCCAAACAAACCAGAAAGGCTAACGACAATCAAGATAAAAAAACCTAAATACTGACCTGTAATAATATGTTTGTATGTGAAGGTGGCATTTACTTGGGAAAAAAACAATAATAGGATGAGAAGGTCGTCTATATTAGTGGCAGTAAAGGCAAGGATTCCCGTGCTAATTGCAGCGCTCGTTTCAACCATATTGTTTTTATCTTGAAAGGCAGAGGGCAGGAGGTAGGAGGAAATGTTAGTTCCGCAAGGTTACCCGTAACCTTTTTGCCCTCTGCCTCCTGCCTTCTTCAAAAAGTAACAATCTCTCAGAAAAGCAAGCATGACTACACTTTGGGCGGCTTTCACAGCAGGTATAATTGCTTTTGTAGCAACTAATATTGATGATATCTTAATCCTTCTACTTTTTTTCTCACAAGTAGATGCTAATTTTCACAAGCGTCATATCATTATTGGTCAGTACCTTGGGTTTTCAGCTATTATCCTCGCTAGTTTACCTGGATTTTTTGGTGGTTTGGCAGTACCCCAAGAAGTCATTGGATTGCTTGGATTATTACCGATCGCAATTGGCATCAAAAAACTCTTAAGTCAAGAAGAATCGACAGAAGTTCAGACTGTAACTAGCGATTCTAAGCTGTTTTCATCAAACCATCCTCTGGGGTCTTTTCTAGTCAGTCTTTTGCACCCTCAAACTTATAAAGTAGCAGCAGTGACTCTTGCAAATGGCGGCGATAATATCAGCATCTACATACCTTTATTTGCTGGAAATAGCTATGTCAGTTTGAGCGTAATTTTAATTGTATTCTTTGTTATGATTGGAGTTTGGTGTACGATCGCAAACCTATTATCCCGTCAAGAGGCGATCGCTCATATTTTAAGCCGCTATGGTAGAGCAGCTGTTCCTTTTGTATTGATTGGTTTGGGTTTATTCATTCTCTATGAAAGAGGTACCATCGCATGGCTTTACTCACACTGGAGAAACTAACTTATAACTCACCATGAGCAAAAGCGTGTAGATGACAAAACGCAATGGACGTTGAGGAGCAATGTTGCAAAGCTTAGCACCAAGGATAACTCCAGGTACAGAACCAAACCATATTGGTAACACTAAGCCCCAATCAACTGTTCCTAAGCTCAAATGCCCAAGAGAAGTAAAAAATAACAAGATAGCTGCTTGTGAAATATCTGTACCCACTAATTTACGAGCATCCAAGCGGAAAAAAGAAATCAGCACCAACGCGAACATCGAACCGGAAGAGACACTCGTTAAACCAACCAAACAGCCTAGAATTGCTCCAACACCCATTGCCAACACGCGACCTAATAACGTTTCTAAATTGAACTTTGGCAGATCGGGAAACTTCAACTTTGGGAAAAATGTGAGTAGCAATAGCTGTATCAGGGCGAGTATTGTAACGCATAAAATCATGACCCCAATCGAGTGCAACAAAACGCGATCGAGATTGTCCTCTCCAGTTTGCTTGATGAAGTGCAGGATTCCTACACCAAATAAAGAACCGGGTACGCTACCCAAGACTAGCCACTTTACCACTTGCAAATCGATAGTTTTTTGCTGCCAATGCTTAAAACCGCCCACAAATTTCATTAATGTCGCCGCCACTACGTCAGAGCTGACTGCAACGGAGGGTGGAACTTGAAAGAGAAAAATTAGCATTGGCGTTATGAGAGATGCTCCACCAATCCCCGTTAAGCCAACGACGACACCAACAAAAAAACTAAAGAGGGGTAATAAGAAATAATCCATACGGTTGCTCTTGTATAGGGTTGTTTTGTTGCCCAAACTTCCAATGGAAGTCAGCTTAGTAGATTCAAACCCCTTTTTCTTTAATAAAACAAAAGTCGATAAGCTTACCGTACTTTAACCTAAGTGACGCGCAAACGTCCAGCGTATTCGCACAGATACAAATAAATTATTTGTTACAGGGCTTCACAGAGAAAACTAAACCTTAAAAGCAGGATACAGCAAGGAATGGAAGCGATGTAAATTTTTTTATAGAATAAAATCTGACAGCAAAAAAATTACTATTTAGTCTGTTAATTCCCAAATCACCCTGGATCGGGGAAAGTATGAAGGATAAAATATATCCCGCGTGTGTTCCAAGAGTATTAGATAGGGATGAAGGATAAAGTATGAGGTATGCAGGTATATCCTACCTATGTTCCGGGGTATAGTCGTTTAACCTTTATCCTTTCGGCGTTTTAGCGTTACACAAATGTCTCAAACTGACTTAAACAAACCAAACCAGTCTTTTTTCGACTTTTTCAAAGCATTACTCGCTGCTCGTTGGCAGTCTTTGCTATTGCTACTGATAGGTATCTACTTGCCCTTACAAGTCTTTGGGCTTCTAGCAATAGCGGTTTGGGAAAGCAAAGGCGGTTTTCCGTTTCCTTGGGATGTACCCGTTCTCATAGCAGTTCACTCTACAGCAACAGCGCAACTTGATGCGATCGCAGTAGTACTGACCAAATTTGGTTCTTCAAAATTTATGTTTCCCGCAATCGGGTTTCTTGGACTGCTGCTTTTGCTGCTACAACGATGGCGATCGCTCACTTTCTTGCTAACAACCACTATAGGAAGCGCCATTATCAACCGTACAGCAAAAGAGTTCATGCATCGAGTCCGCCCTCACCTGTGGGATTCACTTGCACCGGAATTAGATTTTTCATTTCCTAGCGGTCATTCCATGATGAGCATGGCACTAGTAGCAACCTTAGTTGTTTTAACTTGGGGTACGATTTGGTCTTGGGTGGCGCTCATTGCTGGAAGTTTTTTTGTCGTAGCCATTGGCTGGACAAGACTTTATCTTGGAGTACACTTTCCGAGCGATATTTTAGCAGGCTGGATGGTTTCAATTGCTTGGGTTATTGGCGTTACCCTAATTATCAGACCGCATTTAACTAAAAAAACTGCTGTCACCGAAGCGCCAACAGCAGAAGAAACTACATTGCTTCCACAAGAGAAGCAGATTTTGAAAGAAAAATAAAAATCTTCAATCTCTTGTGGTATGGGCGTCCTCGCCCGTCCTTTATTTATAGCAGGCAAGATGCCCACACCTGAATTGCTTGATGATTCATAGCAGGCAAGATGCCCACACCTGAATTGCTTGATGATTCATAGCAGGCAAGATACCTGCACCTGAATTACAGAATGATTTATAGCGGGCAAGATGCCCGCACCACAAATGTTAATAGCACCACAAATGTTAATAGCACCTGGTTATTGAATGACTTAATCCTCAAGACTGATTTGTGGAGTCTCAGTTGTAGGCGCAGTGGTAGCTCGTGTATCTAAGAATGCCTGAGAGATTTTAGGAACAAACCAGTTCATCTTACTAGATTTGGACACTTGAGCAACAGGCATATTAAAATCCAGTGCTCCTGTATTTTGATTGGACGCGATCGCTAACTTAGTTCCTTTGGGTACTTTGACAACGACACCACCACTAATTTCCTGATTTTGTCCGTTAGAGGTTGGGGACGTAGCAGTGACATCGCTGGGTATATAAATTCCCTGACAATCCCAGTCATTTTGTGTTGTTTGACCGTCAGCCAGAAAATAAAGCCCAGCATCATATGGAAAATCTTCTTGTTCCATGTTTGCTGGTATTGGCCCATAAATAGCTAGAGTTTTGCCAGTCTTGTTTTCGCACTGACCCCAATTTACGCCCGACTCAAAAGAGTATTTGAGTAACTCTAATTCTCCCAGCTTGTTTTCTATTTCTTTTGGCGTATAACCCGCAAGTTCTGTTTGAGATTCTTGGACAGTTCGCAACTTGTTAATCTCTTTGGTCAACGCTTTGTATTCAGGGCTTTTCGTAATTTTTGGTGCATCTGCAAAGGAAGGTTGAGCGAACACAAAATTTGCTAGTAGTAGCAGCACCATCAAAAGATATTTGAAAGCTTTCATGATTTTTTCCAAACCAAATCACAAAATTATTAATTCAAAACTTACATTACCATTATAGCTGTCCGTCTTATAATCTTAGGGAAAAATTCATTTTATATAGAGCGATCGCAAGTTTATGGCAAATTTTGACTACTATTCCGATGAACTTGGCGTAGAATTAAAAGCTAGAAAAAAAGGCTCGTTTAGAAGTTTTTGAAGACTTGATTGCCGAAATTATATGAGCTATGATTTACTTCGCGATCGCAATTCAATGAGACAACTTAAAGGAGATATTGTATTTGTTAATATGATATATTAGGTATTTTTATGCAAAAGATTAGACAATTTAAAATGTATTTATCTAACCGTTTTGGAATTTTCTCAAATCTCTCCCAAAATATACGCTATTCCCGGTCTGAAAACCTCGCAAAATGAAACAAAAAATAATATCGAACAGTAAAAGTACGCACGGTTTAAAACCATCTTGTCTCTCATTTGGGGAAGTTCTAGCTCAATCCTTTGCTGTTATTGCACCTACCACAATTCCTGCATCTAATATTGGTTTGATAGTGGCACTTTCAGGGAAAGGAGCTTGGTTAAGTTTTCTCATCGGTTTAATTGGACTCGTCTTAGTGAGTATCAACATTAATCAATTTGCGAGTCGTTCGGCTTCTCCTGGTTCCCTCTACTCTTACATTGTTAAAGGCTTAGGTCCGACAGCTGGCGTCATTTGTGGCTGGAGTTTAGTGCTGGCATATTTGTTCACGGGAATGTCTGTATTGTGCGGTTTCGCCAACTTCAGTGGAATTTTAATCGGTCATTTAGGTATTCATCCCTCTAGCATTACACTATTGGCTTTGGGTGCGGGAATAGCCTGGTATGCAGCCTATAAAGATATTCAGCTTTCTGCTATGGCAATGCTTTGGCTTGAAGGAATCTCGCTGGCTCTGATTGCAGTGTTGTGTGCGATGGTTTGGGCAAATAAAGGCTTTGCTTTAGATATGTCGCAACTCACACTTTCCGATGTCACTCCTGGTAAAGTTGCAACGGGATTGGTGTTGGTGATGTTTGCTTTTTCTGGTTTTGAAAGTGCGACATCGTTGGGAGATGAAGCAAAGAAACCATTGCAAACGATTCCCAGATCGGTTATTGGTAGTGTTGTTCTGGCAGGTCTATTCTATATATTGACAACATATATTGAAGTGTTGGGTTTTAACAACACTGGTGTGTCGATTACCGAAACTGAAGAACCTCTAAGATTTTTATCCCAACAAGTCGGTATGGGATTTTTGGGAGAGTTTATTGCTTTTGGAGCATTATTTAGCTTTTTTGCTTGCGTTTTGGGTTGTATCAATCCTGCTGCTAGAGTATTCTTTATGATGGCGCGTCACGGATTGTTCTACTCCAAGCTAGGTGCTGCACATTCTTTTAATCGAACTCCCCATATTGCAGTGACTTTGTGTTCGTTTGCTATCTTCTTAGTTCCGGCGGTGATGTCCCTGTTTAACATTAAGTTGTTTGATAGTATGGGTTACCTGGGAGCTATCTGTAGTTATGGATTTCTCACTGTTTATATCCTCATTTCTCTTGCAGCACCAGTTTATCTGTATCAAATCGGCAAACTCCGCTTGCATCATGTCGTTTTCTCTGTGCTTGCGGTTGCATTTATGATGATTCCTGTCTTGGGAAGTGTAGGTGTTCCTGGGAGCAGTATGTTTCCCGTTCCGGATGCGCCTTATGATGTTTTCCCCTATCTGTTCTTGATGTATTTGGTAGTCACTTGCGGTACGTTTGTATTACAGCGATTGCGATCGCCTAGTATTGTTGCAGAAATGCGGCAAGGTGTGGAGGAAATTCATGCCCGGTTTAGCGATCGCGATCGACTTTAATTTCAATTGATTTAAGAGGATGTTTTATAAAGTGATAGCTCAGATAACCGAAATCTTAGCTCCCCTTAAAAAGGGGGACGAGTGAGAGTATTTTCCCCCCTTTTTAAGGGGGGCGAGTGAGAGTATTTTCCCCCCTTTTTAAGGGGGGCGAGTGAGAGTATTTCCCCCCTTTTTAAGAAGGGCGAGTGAGAGTATTTTCCCCCCTTTTTAAGGGGGGCTAGGGGGGATCGATCGTACATAAAATCTGATTCAAAAGATATCTTTCAAAATTACCTAATCCAAAATCCAAAATCTAAAATCCAAAATTGACATGAATGAATTAGTAACTGCAGTGGGTGCGGGGGTAGCTGCTTTTGGTGCTACTAATATTGATGATATTGTTCTCTTGACAATCTTTTTTTCACAAGTCAATGAGACGTTTCGTCGCTGGCACATTATTCTCGGTCAGTACTTAGGCTTTGCAGTACTGGTTTTCGCTAGTCTTCCTGGTTTTTTTGGAGGTTTTATTGTACCGAAACCATGGATTGGACTCTTTGGCTTAGTGCCAATCCTAATTGGTATTAGGGGTTTGATGAGTAAAGATGAAGATTCGGACACAGATGAGGAAGAGTCAGAGCAAGTCCATAGCTCGTTTGTTGCTAAATTTTTTAACGTACAAGTTTATAGCGTTGCTGCTGTGACGTTTGCTAATGGCAGCGATAACATTAGTATTTATGTTCCTCTGTTTGCTAGTAGCTCTTTGGAAAGCTTACTTGTTATTGTGGGAGTGTTTTTTCTGCTTGTAGGAGCTTTGTGTTTTACAGCGTATCAATTAACGAATCAAAGAGCAATAGCTGAAATGCTCTGTTGTCATGGCAATAATTTTGTCCCGTTTGTCTTGATGGGATTAGGTACTTTGATTTTGATAGAAAGTGGTGTTTTGACTCCTCTACTTTCTTTTGTTAGTTAGCGAGCGGTAGGGGCGCAAGGTCGCCGCGCCCGTACAGTGGTTATTTGCTATTAACAACCAACAACTAACAACTAACAAATTATAAATTTGAGGAATAAAATTGACTATTTTAGAATTTTCATTATTGGTTTGGATAGGATCGTTTACTGCTGGATTTTTAGGGGCTTTAACTGGTTTGGGTGGAGGAGTTGTTATTGTCCCATTGTTAGCTTCGGTTTTTGGAGTTGACATTAGATATGCAGTTGGTGCTTCTTTAGTATCTGTTATTGCTACATCTTTAGGTGCAGCATCTACATATATAAGGAAAGGTTACACAAATTTACGATTGGGAATGTTTTTAGAAGTCGCAACAACGATTGGGGCTTTAATTGGAGCTTTGATTGCTACGTTTATTTCTGTGAAAGCTTTAACTATAGTACTGGCTGTTGTTCTACTTTATTCAGCTTACCTTTCACAACAACCTAAACTTGATAATCCAGAAAGCGAGTCACCCGATCCTTTAGGAAATTATTTACAACTTAACGGTAGCTATCCCACAGCTGAAGGAGAGACATCTTATCAAGTTCAGTCCGTTCCGGCTGGATTTGGCGTGATGCTTGTTGCTGGCGTGCTCTCCGGTTTATTGGGTATCGGTTCGGGTGCATTTAAGGTACTTGCCATGGATCAAATTATGCGCGTCCCCTTTAAAGTTTCTACAACCACAAGCAATTTTATGATTGGGGTAACAGCAGCAGCATCTACGGGAGTTTACTTAGCACGAGGTTATATCGATCCTGCATTATCAATGCCAGTCATATTAGGGGTATTACCTGGTGCTTTTTTGGGAGCGCGAGTTCTTATAGGGGTTAAAACTCAAACTTTAAGAATTGTGTTCAGTCTTGTGCTGGTTCTTATGGCTTGCAAAATCGTATTTAATAGCTTCACAACAGGGGCAGCGTAATATGGAAAAAACGAGTTTTGGTTTTTGGCGGGGTTCACCTACATTTTCCAAAAGTGAATCAACTCAACTTCAGCTACACCAATTGGGCGATACAGCTTTAGCCGTTGAGCCTCCGGCTTATCGCAACTTAACTCAGCCGAACATTGACGCTGCCACACAAGCCTCTCCCAACTCTAAACCTGATAATAGCAAACAAGGTGCAAAGACGTTAAGCGATTTACAACTCGAACCGTTACTGAGCAATTTATTGAAATATGGCGTACTTATTTCTAGTGCTGTTATTTTCATTGGAGGTTTACTCTACTTAATTCGCCATGGTTCTGAACCAGCCCAGTATCACATTTTTCAAGAAGAATCATTTGAGTTTCGTTCTCCCATTGGTGTTATCGATGTTATTCGAGCGGGTAGCTATCGTGGAATCATTCAACTTGGATTATTACTACTAGTTGCAACTCCTATATTGCGTGTTGTCATTTCTCTAGTTATATTTTTACGACACAGAGAATATACTTATGTTGCGATCGTCTCTATTGTCCTCACTGCTCTGATATACAGCTTTTTAGGTGCTTTTTAATACCTGTCTGGTGGGCAATGCCCACCTTTTGAGGTTTATTGAAACTATTTTCTAAAATCAAAAAACATTGAATTAAATTGTTGCATTAACCCAAATTTTGTTGAATAAATTCTGAAACAGAAGTTCTCACCAGCTCCACCATTTCAGTTGGGAATAATCCCAGTGCAGCAGCAGAAGCTAAGCTAAACAAACCAATAATTAAAGCTATAAATCTTCCAAAAAAACCAGGATTAATTTCCATAAAACCTAGTCGCGATTGTCCAATAACAGAAATCGTGAGGAAGACTATCCCTAAAATTAAAAAAATATTAGTTAAAGGTAAAGCGCTCATAGTTGTCAACAATTTTTCTACTCTTAATTATAGCGTGGTTATATCCCCACCTCTTTAAAGATCCCCCTAAATCCCCCTTAAAAAGGGGGACTTTAAGGATTTACCCCCCTTTTTAAGGCTGCGGTGTACACACATCTTTAGCGATCCCCCTAAATCCCCCTTAAAAAGGGGGACTTTAAGGATTTACCCCCCTTTTTAAGGGGGGCTAGGGGGGATCGTGTATAGCAATCATTTGGTGAAATGGTATCAGCCAGAGGCTGGGAACGAGAGAGTACCACAGGAGGAGTGTCGCCCCTGTTAACCAGATGAATCCTTAGAGAAGTCGGGGATCTTGCACTGCAACTAGACTTTTTCTTTATTTTCCGTTATAATACGGTAATGTAATAAGCTTTTCGGGATTTGTATTATGCAAAATATTCCACAAGTCTCTCAGGAGTCGGACTTAGCAGCACAGGTAACCACAGAGCAACTACAGTCAGATGCACCTCTGGATTTGAAACAAGGAATTTTCAAAAAAATAAGAGGCGGATTATTTTTCAGCTTTGGATACTTGCTATCTCCTCTGTGTTGGTGGAATGACCTTATTTTCAATCTACCCATCGCTTACGGTTTTGGATATCTCTGCAGTTTATTCTCACCAAAACTACTAATACCTTGTTCGATCGCAGGATATTGGCTTTCTAACGTTGTTGGAATTCTATTGATGCAAAGAGGAGCTTTGGATGTATTTCAAAACCAATCAACAGAACGCAATCCCAGAAAAGAGTTGATTACAGGCTTAGTCACATCAACTATTTTTACAGCTGTTATTTTAGCATTAATTCAGTTAAAAGTTCTTGAAACTCCGAATTTGTTTTCAAATAGTTAGTTGATAGTTGTTGGTAGATAGTTGTTAGTTGTATCAACCACTAACCATTAACCAATTCAATAAGATTTTAAAAAATCTGTCAAATTTAATAACTTTTGGTTGCCTTGACCAACAACGGTTGGAAGCTTGCCATCCCATTTTTCTAATGCGTGCCTTTCCAGAATCTCTGGTGTTAAGTTTTCGCGGAGTATTCTGTCTGCTTCCGCCTCACCTTTTGCTAAATTCACTTTGGCTTCTGCTTCTCTTGATGCTTTTAAGGCTACAAATTCTGCACGTTTGGCTGCTTGTGCAGCAACTTGCTTTGATTCCACAGCTTCATTAAAATTTTGGGAGAAGTGAATGTGAGTAAGAGAAATATCATCAACTGCAATGTGGTAATTCGCTAGTCGATTTGTTAAGGTCTCGTCCACTCCTGCTTTCATTACTGCTCGTTTGGTAATAATTTCTTCAGCTGTATATTGAGCAAATATTGCCTTGAGCACTTCTTCAATTGCTGGAGTGATAATGCGATCGACAACGTTCTTTTCATCTCCAATTGTTTGGAAAATAGTGTTAGCTCTCTCTGGAATCAAATGCCAGTTTAGAGTAATGTCTGTGGCAATATTCTGCAAATCTTTTGAGGAAGCTTCAGAAAAAATACTTTGCTTCTGAACTCGCACGCTCAATTTTTTTACTGTGTTGACTACTGGTATAATAACGTGAATACCTTCTCCGAGAACTCTGCCTTGCACTTT
This sequence comes from Scytonema hankhaensis NUACC26, assembly GCF_045865695.1. Lineage (NCBI taxonomy): Bacteria > Bacillati > Cyanobacteriota > Cyanophyceae > Nostocales > Scytonemataceae > Scytonema > Scytonema hankhaensis. The sequence goes on along the minus strand of NZ_BAACAP010000171.1, from coordinate 15,896 downwards.
ACCAAATTCCATTAATACACCTCGTTCTCCTGCATTGACGATCGCAAAAGGTGTCAGGAACAATGCGATTAAACATAGAAGTGCTGTCAGCTTTCCAGCATTGTTAAAGGCTTTACTTTTTTTCATAATTGATAACAAATGTCTAGACTCCCGACTTCTTGAAGAAGTCGGGAGTCTAACTCAGTTCACTGATTTAAGAAAGGACGGGCGAGAAAAAAGCTAGTAATTGATTTAGCATCTACCTGTTCGCCTTCAAGAATTGCTTTCTCCAACTCTTCAGGCGTAAAGAAAACCGTTTCCATATCTTCGTCTTCATCTTGTGGTGGCGGTTCTTCTAGCTTTTCTAAATCTTGTGCGAGAAAAGCGTAAATAATTTCACTAGAATATCCTGGGGCTAGGAAAAACTCTCCTAATTTTTGCCACTTGTGAGCGCGAAAGCCTGTTTCTTCCTGGATTTCACGTTGGATGGTTTCTAGAGGATCTTCTCCATATTCTAAAGTTCCTGCAGGAAACTCAAATATTCTTCCTTCTGCTGTAAATCGATACTGACGCACAAGCAAAAGTTTACCTTCTGAAGTCACAGGTATCGCTAAAGCTCCACCTGGGTGACGGATACACTCCCATTCTCCTTCAGAGTTGTTGGGTAAACGCAAGCGATTGACTTCAAAGTCAAACTTGCGTCCCTTGTACAACAAGCGTTGCTTTAACAGTTGGGGTAATTCTCTACCTAATGGCATACTCTATTTTATGGTTAAAAAGCACACAGACTAGTACTTTCGGTGGATGTGAAAATAGCGTTTTCTGCGCTTACTTATTGTAAAATTAATTGCCCACCAATAGTTTCACTTCTGTACAGTCTACATCTTTAACAAGCTCTTTAATCCTACATCCGGAAATTGGTTCTATCCAATCTGCAGCGATTTCGGCGAGTGGAACTAACACAAATGCTCTTTGCTGCATTCGAGGATGGGGAACTTGGAGTTTTGGAGTTTGTAGAATTAAGCGATCGTATAACAACAAATCCAAATCTAACGTGCGGGGTCCCATTCGTTCCCAACGCACTCTTCCAAATTGATTTTCAATATTGAGTAAAGTTTCAAGCAGTTGCTCTGGCATCATCTCTACTTGCAAAATGGCAGTGCCATTGATGTAATCTGGTTGTGGAGGTCCGACAGCTTTTGTTCTGTACCAACTGGATTTTGCCTGTAAGATAATGCCGGGAGTTTGGGATAATGTTTTCATGGCGGCTTCTAAAATTACTAGAGAATCACCGAGATTACTACCTAACGCGATCGCACTACTTTTCATAAACACACTTGCCAATTGCAAAATAATAAGTAAAAATTATCGATAAAGTTTGTTCAATAGGTATACAGATTATTATTTGGCGGATGTTATACTAACACGGTTGTAGCTCTAAAATTAGACAAAGTTTTTCATGGCGATCGCATTGCAACTGCTTGAAGTGAGGGATTAACGTGGTAAAGTTTACCTCCTGGTTCAAAGACCGACAAATACAGTCGAGTGAATCTGATAAGGAGAAACAATCACCGCAACCAAATTATCAGGACGAAAACACGGAATCAACTCAGAATAAAAAATTACAAAGCCCCCTGGCAAATCTGAGGAAAACACTGAATGAGGTAATTTCCAAATTACCCGGAGGTCATAAACCTATTTATCGTCGTTACTGGTTTTGGGCGGGATTGGGTGTAAGCGGTGGAATTATCGCTGCTAGCTATGGTGTTGCAGCAATAGACCGTTCTCTACCTGACAAAACAGAACTAAACGCGGTTGTCAGAGAACAGACACTCACTATTAAAGCTGCTGACGGGACAATTTTACAACAGCAAGGAGAAGCAACCAGAGAACAGTTAACGCTAGAGGAAATACCAGATAAATTTCAAAAAGCTTTTATTGCTTCAGAAGATCGACGGTTTACCCAGCATAATGGTGTCGATGCTCAAGGAATTGCAAGAGCTATATTAAATAACTTGCGCTCGCAAAATGTGGTAGAAGGCGGTAGCACTATCACGCAACAACTAGCTAGAATTCTCTTCCTCAAACAAGAGCGTACAGTTTGGCGCAAGCTAAAAGAAGCACGTCTGGCTCAGAAAATGGAAGCAGAATTGACAAAAGACGCCATTTTAGAGCGGTATCTGAATTTGGTTTATTTAGGTTCTGGAGCATACGGGGTAGCCGATGCAGCCTGGGTATACTATAGTAAACCAGTTAGCAAACTAACCCTAGGGGAGATGGCAACAATCGCTGCATTGCCACCCGCCCCAAACAACTTTTCGCCAATCGTCAACCGTACTGCAGCACAACAACGGCGAAATATAGTCTTGCAACGGATGCGAGAAGAAGGATTTATTACAGCAGCAGAACTTCAAGCAGCCACCGCCGAACCAATTAACTTAAAAGCAAGCGCCCCTAGACGATGGCAAGTAGAATCTCCCTATTTCATCAGCTACGTCCAAAAGGAGATACCTAAATACGTTTCTCCTGAAGTTCTCAAAGCAGGTGGCTTAACGGTAGAAACTAGTCTAGACCTAAAATGGCAAGAGGCGGCAGAAAAAGCTGTGGCTAAAACTTTGAGAAATCAAGGGCGTTGGGAGAATTTTAAACAAGCTGCCTTAGTTTCCATTGACCCCCGCAATGGTGAAATAAAAGCAATGGTTGGGGGAAAAGACTTTAATAAAAACCAGTTTAATCGCGTTACTCAAGCACGTCGTCAGCCCGGTTCCACATTTAAAGGGTTTGTATATGCTACTGCGATCGCTGCAGGTTTTAATCCCACCGATGGGTACTTAGATTCGCCTTTAATAATAGACGGTTACGAACCAAAAAACTACGATGAGGGTTTTCGAGGTTGGATTAGCATGAAGGATGCTCTCACCAAATCAATTAACATTGTTGCGGTGAGGGTGATGATGAAAGTGGGATTTGAGCCAACCATTAGAATGGCTCATAAAATGGGGATAAAATCAGAACTTAAGCCAATGTATTCCTTGGCACTAGGGTCTTCAGAAGTCAATCTTTTAGAGTTGACGAGTGCCTATGGAACTTTTGCGACTAAAGGTTTACACGTAGAACCTAACGGTATTAAACGCATTCTCGACCGTAAAGGAAAGGTAATTTGGTCTCCAAACTTTAAACCAGAACGGGCTTTAGATGCTGATAGTGCAGCTATCATGACATGGATGTTGCGTAATGTTGTGGAGGAAGGAACTGGTCGAGCCGCCCAAATAGGTAGACCTGTTGCAGGAAAGACAGGGACTACAGACGACGCTCGCGATTTGTGGTTTATTGGTTATATTCCTCAAGTCGTGACAGGTGTTTGGTTGGGTAATGACAATAACAAACCAACCTGGGGTAGTAGTGGTAGCGCTGCTTATACCTGGCATGAATTTATGGAACAGGTGGTCAATAAAATACCAGTTGAGAAGTTTCCCGCAATACCCAAGTTAGCAGGTAGAAAAGGCACTATCAAAGCACAGGCTGTGAAAGCTAGACGAATCGTGAATCGTTCCGCCGCTTCTTACGATAATGACGAGGATAATTCTCGTAGGTCTTACAGGCGCGATCGATCTGTTGACTCAGATGATAACTCACAAGAGCGTACCTATAGGAGACGCAGATATAGAAGGCGTTATTATCAAGAGGAGCAGCAACCACAAGAGTACACATACAGACGTAGTAGGCGTTACGATCGACAAGACGAGGAAGAAACAGGTAGTTCCAGAAGGCGCTACCGCCGACGCTACCGTGTAGAACAATCTGAATCTAACGAGTCAGGTTTGCAAAGGCGATACAGGAGAGATGATTCTGATTCATCTCCAAGAATTCGTCGCCGCTACACACCCGATACAGGTAATTCCTCAGAGTCTACTCCAAAACGTTCTTGGCGAGAACGACTCAGACCAACAACACCTCCTGACTCGGAGATAGTACCTTAGTGTGAAATAGTACTAAGCTGAGTTCGTGTTTGTGTTTTACCCCACCCTAACCCTCCCCGATGCATTGGGGAGGGAACTGGAAATCTGATTTCCCCCCAATACATCGGGGGGACTAAGGGGGGTAAATTCTTTCCGTCTCTATGCAATAAGCAACCTCGCTTTATCAGCTTGTTCTTGAACGCTTTCCTTAAGCCATTCGCCAATCGATTTCCCAAGTTTGACGGAAATTGTTGGATCTTGTATGAAAGTTTGTTGGATTTTTTGCTGTAACTCAGGTTTCTTCTGACGTGCGAGTTCATTAATTCTGGCGTCTGAAACGAAATTGCGTATCCAAGCAGGTATATCTGTATCCTTGATTAAAGACTCACCCACAAAGTAAGCTAAGACGCCAACAATTGGTGCAATAATGCCTGTAAAAAACAGAATATGAAATAAGCCTGCTAAGATAACTCCCACAATAATACCTACAAGGTGACCGACAAAAATCGAAAGCCCTGTAAAATCGTTAAATGATATGGAAGTAGGTACTTTTTCTGCGCGATCGCCCAAATCAATGCTTTTATTTCCAAATGTACCAATGGGTAAACCATACTTGAGACAAATAGAATCTGTCTTTTCCCTCACCTCATTTTGAACGTCCAACAGCCAATAAACTAAACTAGCAGCCATTTTGTCATTAGCATCGCTTCGTGTTAACCAAATTTTGGCTTGCTGCTGTATTTCTGACTCAAGAGAAGAGAGAGTTAAAATTTTGCGATCGCGCCATAATTTTACACAAGGCTGAATCACCTTGTCTACCAAACCATCTGCTAAGTCTTCTGCTAATTTTTCTAGAAAGGCTGGTATGCGATTTCCCACAATACCTGTCAATTCTCGGTCAAGAAATTGAGTGATTTCCTCCAAAAACCCTGATGTCCGAATATAGACTCTTCCCCAACGCGATAATCCTCTAGCGATAGAAAGTTCTGGTTCTCCATCCCGTTTGCAAGATATCTCCGGAAAAACTTCCTGACATATGTCCGCTATAAAGCTCATTTTAGAAGCGCTACCCGTTAGAAGAATCGAACTAGGTTGAATCCCTATTTGTTCCAACTTTTGTTTGACTTCTTGCAGTTGGTTTCGGAAAGCATCATGCCAACTTTTATTCCCTAGTTCTGGCAAAGGTTCATTGAGAATAGCGTGCATCGTTTTGCCATTCACTATCGGCAAAAATTTAAATCTTCTCTGAATATCCTCAATACCTACATTCACGAGATTCTGTTCGTAAGAATCCTCATAAGTGAAATATTCTTCTTTAGCTTTTCGACATCGAAGTTCGCATCGATTTTTATATAATGGACTTTGCTGAAAGATTTTTTCAAGTTGTGAAATTTCTTCTAGTTGTAAAATTTCCTCATCTTTGAGGATTTCTCCTAGACGTACAATTTCTTCTCGTCCCTCCCTGTACTGTTTGTGACATTTAAGACTTGTCTTGAGAATTTCTTTATCTATCAGAGATGCACCTAAATCGTGTCCGAAATCTATGGGAGTATCAGACATTCCTTTGACAAGAGTGTAATCTGTTGTAGAAGAGCCAATATCAACAATCAATACTGACTTTTGCAATTCATTGATAGTGAATATGCCACTTTCTTTAGCATGCATTAAAGCTGCTCGTGACTCCTTCACAACTGTGACATTTGGCAATCCCCCTTCCGAGAGAAGTTGCTTGTACTTTTCAATTTCTTCTTGCCACCATCCTGACGGACAACCTATAAAAAAGTGATTGATATCATCTAATTGAATTTGTTTGGTATCAATGAGATGTTGGTAAATAGCCTTAACAAACTCTTGAAGATTTTTTTTGTATTCGGTAACCTGAAATTTTCTAGATTTAAAAGCTATTTCAAAAATAGTCGCATCAGACATTTGACAAGCCACCTCACCAATAATAATTCCTTTATTAGGATGATGAGCAATGGCAGTAATTTGACTTTTTCGATTATTGATAAGTAAACTTTGAGGTTCTGACTCAGAATTATTAGCTCTCACCCAAGTAAGGGCTGTTTCTCCGTGTCCCAAATCAAACCCTATAATTTTGATTCCTTGATAATCTTGCATTCTTAATTAAATCTATCTACACCTGTAAAATCTATATGGTCACTGGTCACTGGTCACTGGTCACTGGTCACTGGTCACTGGTCACTGGTCACTGGTCACTGATGATGGTTCAATAACAGCTCCTGGTAAAAGGACTTGGTTATCTTTAATCAAAGCGTGTTTTAGAGTAATGTAATCTGTAACTTGTGGATCGAGACTTGGCTCGAAGTAAAACATTGATAAAGCTTCTATCCCTGAATTTTCTTCCTGCAAGGGTTGATAAACTCTAGCCTCAATTCCATAGTGTCTTAAAATCGTTGCTGCTTGTTCAATCCGTCGGCGTACAGCAGTTGGAAGTTGAATTTGTTTATCCAATGCATCTGCCATTAAGTCTTGTAAGTACTCTATCAAGTCTAAATTATTTTCCAACTCTATTTTGGATGTTTTTTCTTCTCTGACTCCATAAGCAGCAACCGTCAAATCTATTGACTGAAAAGCTTGATATAGGTTGTCTAGTAACTTATCAATATTTATACTTATTTTTACCTCTTTTTGAGATTCTACCTGTGTGATGTTATTGGAGTTTTCAGGTAACTTGATTTCCTGAACTATCTTTCCTATAATTCCTCCTGTAATTGCTCCTATTAATCCCCACCAAGAACCTCCCGCTACAGTTCCCGCTAAACCTCCAGCTAGCAAACTACTAATGACTTCACGATTATGTTGAATTTGTTGTAAGATTGTTTGTGTGCGATAAGCCAAAAGCTTAACGGCTGAAGCCGTATCGCTCAAACTTTTCTCTATATGAGTGATGTTGTGCAATGGCAATATAGTCATAAAGCTAAATTTAGTTAAGCCTTCTTGGTTTTGCGATCGCACTTTATCATTACCAGTTTCTGGAGTATTTTGGGTATAGCTTTGCATTTCAACCAACATCAAAATACTTGTATAGCGATCGAGCATTTTTAACATGACTGTTGCAAGACGTGCTTGCTGTGGAGTCAATCCGTTAATATATTCACTCTTAAAATCTGCAAGCCTGTTAATTTCGTTTTGTATTAGCTGAACGACTTGTTCGGTTTTTTCTACATTTTGTAGTTGAGTTTTGAGTTTTTCTCTTCCTTCTTGATAAGAAGCTACAAGTGTTTTCATAATGAATTTATCTTAACATAATTTTTGTTAGGACTTCTATTTGATTTTTGAAACATATGTAGGTAGGGTTATGCCGCACAAAAGCCTTATATGGTGGGCTTTAGCCCTACCTACTTAAAACTTTTCTCAAATCATTTATGATTCCTATAGTTATGCCATTGCTTAGCACTTCTATACTAACTAAACATTCGTGTTTGTTTCTCTAGCTATTGGCTTATACTTTTTTACTGACAAAAAACCTAGTTTTTCAAAACTAGGCTCTTTTCAAGAATTTCAATGTAAATTTCTCTTTAAAATTGCTCTGTTTGCGGTTGAGGTTTTTTTTGAGGTAACTGCTCGTTTTGAGAAGGTTGAGGCTGTTGCAGCAATGAAGCTGGTGTAGCTTGACGGAATGCTCCGCAATAATACATTGTCATCACTGCTTTAAAAGCCCAATGGTTGGGCGATACATCGCTATAAGGTATAGGTAAGGTTTCTGCTTGGTTGCGAACACAAGCATCAAGAACTTGAGTGTTTTGAGTAGGTTTACTCACTGGCAAATCTTGAGCGCGAACAGGAGCAGACATTTTAGTAGCGGTTAATACTAGTATAGTTCCTGCTACAACTTTAAGAAAGTTCATGGTATTAAGGTATTTACTACTAAGGAGTAGAAAACATAACGATCGTTAGTAGTAGTATAGCCATTCCAAATACCCACAGTATCAACGAACCCCAACCTACGGAGTCTTGCTGTACTTTATGCCACAAATTGGTTATTAAATTCTGATGAGTAGCCATATTAATGACCTCCGATTCTTAGTAGCTCAACCAAACGCCACTAACCCAATTTCAGTATAATTTTCTGAGAAAATAAACGCGATTTACAGAATAGATATGGCAATCCTAATTTAATTTATAAAACACAAGTAGGGTGGGCAATGCCGCACAAAAGTCTTAGTTGTGGGCTTTAGCCCTACCTACGGTACTGGAAATTTTTACAAATAATTTAGGAATGCTATATTTCTTATCTGTATCTCTTTAATTATTGTCTCACAAGTAAAGGTTTACACTTGCGCGCTCGCTCTTTTTTGAGAAAAAACTTAATGCTGATTCTTATTCGCGGGAAAATTCTACGAGAAACAGGTAATTATTGGATTGAGACTGCTACAATATCATCTGCATTCTGCAACTCATAACACTCATGCAAGCATTTAAAACATTACTACGGGTTCGGCACTATGAAATGGATGCTTTGGGACACGTAAATAATGCTGTTTACCAAAATTATTTGGAACAAGCTGCTATAGAACATTCAGAACATCTGGGTTTGACTTTAGATATTTATCGAGAATTGGGTGGCGTGTTTGTTATGCGACGGGTAGAAATTGACTACCTCCGTCCGGCAGTTGCAGGTGATACCCTAGAAGTTACAACTTGGCTGAAGGAAATGCGAGGAACTCGCGCCTATCGACAGTATGAAATTCGCAAGCAGAACCAAGAAGATTTATTGGTCACTGCTGAGGTATTGTGGGTTTGGGTAGACGTTAAAACAATGCGTCCCCGACCAATCCCCAATCTTTTGCAAGAAAAATTTTTACAAATTAGTAATCCCTCGTCCCCAGTCCCTAATCCCTAATCCCTAAGTATTTAATTGTAAAAAATTTTAATAAAAACTCTCCAGAGCGCACGTAGAGTGGCAGTTTTAGATATAAAGGAGTACGATCTACGTTTAAACTGTGAAGGTTCAACTTTATAGGGAGCGGGTGCTGTAACAGTAGAGGAGTCAGTAGCAAAGGGGATTGTAAACAGATATGGATCGAAATGAGCAAACACAGCGTCGTGCTGCTGCTAAGGAGTTTCTGGAATCTCTCAATCAGTTGGGAGACATACTGCATGAGGACGCTGTTGAAAATAAAGATACTACAAAGTTGCCCGATGCCAGTATCAGTGAAATACAAGAAGATAATAATTTATCAGCAATTGATTTAGAAGCTTTTGAAGATGCAGTTGCTGATATCGAGCAATATATAAAGAAAAATTATGAATGATGAATGATGAATTATGACAATAATATTCATAATTTATCATTCACAATTCATAATTTATAACTCCTTTGCCTTTGAACTTCGTAAAGCATCAATGCAGCAGTTATGGCAACGTTTAAAGACTCTACACCGGGCTGTAAGGGGATTTTGACTTGTATATCTGCCATTGCAGTTAATTCTGGTGATAAACCAGCACCTTCATTTCCTAACAAAATCAAACTGGGTTTACACCAATCTACTTCCCAGTAAGTTAAAGTCGCATTTGGTAAGGTTGCTACAACTTGCATTCCCTCTTTTTGACTTTGCTGTACTGTTGTCTTGAGATCTGGACTCACTGCCATTGCTAGGCGAAACCACTGTCCGGCGGAAGCACGCAAGACTTTTGGATTATCTAAATCGACACAATCTTCGCTCAGGCACAATCCCGATACACCTGCTGCTGCTGCAGTACGGATTATAGTTCCTAAATTGCCAGGGTCTTGTATTGCTTCTAATGCTAACACAACATTGGTAAAGGGAACCTCTAGAGAGCGATCGCCCCTTTTTGCTATTGCCACGATTCCATCTGGTTGTACTGTTGTTGCGATCGCTTTCAAAACTTCTTCGCTGACAGTTTCTGCTCTGGCACTGAGGTTACAAGCTTGCTGCCATAAAGAAGAATTTGCTGCTTGCCATTCTGGAGTACAACACACCACTTCCAGAGGGTAATTCACGCTGACAGCTTCTTCTACTAGATGCGTTCCCTCTATTAAGAATAGATCTTGCTTGTGTCTCTCCTTAGAAGAGTGAAGCTTGCGAATTTGCTTTACCAGGGTATTTTGTAAACTAGTTAACATCGAATGAATGATGAATTGTGAATGATGAATTATGAATAGTGAACTTGCAATTCATCATTCATCATTCACAATTTTATGCGGAACCCGGGACTTGAACCCGGAAGCCTTGCGGCACTAGAACCTGAATCTAGCGCGTCTGCCAATTCCGCCAGTTCCGCGTGTATTCTTTACTTGCTATTTTACTCACGATTGATTATTATCGCTCAATCATTTCCAATTGTCAACTCCCACTCTCCAGTTTTTTTGTTATCCCTTCTACAGTAGATCCTGATAGATTACCGATTCTTGCATAATATCCTCGCTTAACAACTGACGAATCAAGTTTCCAAATAGACACTTGAATTCTGCCTAGTTCAACTCAGGGATGATGATTAGGATTATCGGTTAGTAACCCAAGAGCTTGAGCAATAGTACTTAGGCGATCGTCAGATGTAAGAAAAATCAAGGAAGTGGATTGCTTCGCCGCGAAAGCGGGTTGAATCCTTAGCACTGATGCCAGTTGTACCGCATCATAAGCGCGTAGAGGATATTGCTCGACCAGTTGACCCGCAGTTTCTGCTAGTTTGGCATCAAGTTCAATGACTTGGTATTGATTATTCAGGTCAGAGCGAAACCTTTGAATAATCAATGCTCTATCGGTGGGAGTCAAACTAGCTTCTCGTTCTCTCCTCGCCAGCGCACTAAGGACTTCTACCCAAGTGATTCGGCCAATGAACAATGAGTTGCCAGTCTGAGTCGAGAGCGTCCGTATCCAGGCACTACCAGTTTCCGGTACGTACCGTTTCACCAGGGCGCTGCTATCTACGAAATGGGCGGTCACATTTAACCTCGTTCTTCAATAATAATTTCGGAGAGCGGCTTGCCTCCTAATGCCTCCAGTCTTTGGGTCAGTTCACGCCACGCTTCTTCTGATACTGGCTCAACATCGTCGCGATGTTGAGGAGGAGTGACCAGTCCCTCTGCCACTAGAGACTGAATTATCTGTTCGGCGTCCTTTGATGCTTCTTCCGTCAAAACTTGCAACCGCACAATTTGCCCATCAGTTAGGGACAAAGGACTGTGAGGGCGCAGCATCCCGTTAGAGTAAACAGCAGTAATAATAATTTCTGACATAGTTGGCGTACTATTAGACAAAGCTTTTTGACGAAGCTGTATTTAACCTATCGTACCTTGGGAAAAGTTGCTGCCAGTGCAATATTTAAATTTGGTTGGCTATTGCGCTCCCCAATCCCCAATCCCCATTTATAAAAAAATAGTGGACAAACAGAATCTATCGTGTAGAATCGAAACCAACTTATTATCGTATAAAATAGTTCTTTATGGAGGGTAGGCTTATTATTCCTTCTAGCGGCTTACCAGATGCCAAGACTTCTGAAGCAGACTCCTCAGTCTTGCAAATATGGGGTGGGCATCGTTTGCACGGTCATGTAAGAATTAGTGGGGCAAAAAATTCAGCACTAGTCATAATGGCTGGGGCTTTATTATGCTCTGGAGAATGTTATATTCGCAATGTGCCGCTATTGACGGACGTTGCACGGATGGGTCAAGTTTTGTCAGCTTTGGGTGTTGGCTTGAAGCAAGATGGAGAAATCTTAGAGATTGATGCTAGAGAGATTACAACATCTAAGGCTCCTTACGAACTAGTGACGCAATTGAGGGCAAGTTTTTTTGCGATCGGTCCAATTCTGGCACGGTTGGGAGTTGCACAAGTTCCGTTACCAGGGGGCTGTGCTATTGGAGCAAGACCCGTAGATCTCCATGTTCGAGGACTGCAAGCAATGGGGGCTGAAGTTCAGATCGAGCATGGGATTTGTAATGCTTATGTTCCTGGTAATAACAACCGATTGAGGGGAGCAAAGATTTATTTAGATATTCCCAGTGTGGGTGCAACAGAAACTTTAATGATGGCTGCAACTCTTGCAGATGGCGAAACTATTATTGAAAATGCTGCACGCGAACCGGAAGTGATCGATTTGGCAAACTTCTGTATCGCCATGGGAGCAAAAATACAAGGCGCGGGAACTAGCACGATTACGATTGTCGGCGTACCCGAGTTGCATTCTACTGAATATAGTATTATTCCCGATCGCATTGAAGCGGGTACTTTTTTAGTAGCAGCAGCCATTACCCGTTCGGAACTTCTTCTCTCGCCAGTTGTACCAGAGCATCTGATTCCCGTGATTGCTAAACTTAAAGAGATTGGAGTCACGATTATTGAAGAAGCTCCTAATTGCTTGCGAACTTTGCCAGCAGAAACTTTAAGGGCGGCTGATATCGAAACTTTACCGCATCCCGGTTTTCCTACAGATATGCAAGCACCTTTTATGGCATTGCTGACACTGGCTGAAGGCGATAGTGTCATTAACGAATCCGTATTTGAGAATCGCTTGCGTCATGCTTCGGAGTTAAATCGCTTGGGGGCTGACATTCGTGTCAAAGGGAATACTGCATTTGTTCGGGGAGTTCCGATGCTATCAGGCGCACCCGTACTCGGTACGGATTTGCGAGCATCAGCAGCGTTAGTCATCGCCGGACTCGCCGCACAAGGAAAAACTGTCGTTCAAGGATTGCGTTATTTGGATCGGGGTTATGACAGACTCGACATGAAGTTGCAGCAAGCGGGAGCTAAGATAGAGCGATCGCCTGTTGCTCTAAATACTGAGGAAGAAGAGAACCAGAGCGTTGTTAATCCTCAGGAGTCGGCTGCAGTTTAAATAACTACGGTGTATACACAAGCCTGAAATAGTTGACAAATCTGAGTTTGAGCTTCTGTTTTACCCTACCCTAACCCTCCCCTGGGAAAGGGGAGGGGACAGGAAATCTAGTTTCCCCCCTTTCCCAGGGGGGACTAAGGGGGGTAAATTCAAATACTTGTAAATAAATAACTAACGAGAGCGGTAAACTTCTTTTCTATGGGCGACTCTAACAAAAGTTACCAGTAAAACAGCATCCAGAATTTGGTAGATAATGCGATAGCTTCCTACAGGAACCCGATAAAGAGAATCTGTGTCTTCTAGCTTTTTAACACCACTGAGACTTGTGGGACGGGCGTCCTCGTCCGTTCTTTATTAGTGATTTCGTTCTATTCGTTGTTGAACTGTCTTGGGGAGTTTGTTAAACTGCCTATTTGCAGCAGGCGTGAATTCAATTTGATAAGGCACAGCGCTTACAATCCAGCTTGTCTCTTGACTTCAGCCCAAGGAATTGTACCAACTATCCTTGCTTCTTCTAGCGCTTTACGAGATTCAATAATGTCTTCCTCATCTTCAGAGGAGCGAATTTGAAGTAATTCAAGAATTTCCTCAAGAGTGTCAACAGAAGCTGTATCAAGTTTTTGAATAATGGTTTGTTTGATACCAGTGATGTTTACCGTGTCAACCATCAATAAACTCCTTGTTTGAGATATTTAGCAGCAATATTAACTTGTATTCTTACATCTTAGTTCTCTTGTCTCCTTTGTCGCTCTTGCCCTCCTCTTCTCATAAAAAGCTATACTATCAATGGTAAGATTAAAAACACTTCTGCCATGTCACTCCTCAAAACTCAATTGATTGGTCTTAAAGCCGATTCCTTTCGCCATCCACTAGATTTAGAGGCAACTCAAGCACTTAAGCAGGTACCTGGAGTCGATATAATAGTACGGAATATTTTGGGACCTCTGGCAGAGCAGGTGTTTTATGTAGAAAATATTGCATCAAGTGTTCTCGTGGGCGAACAACAACTGCCTCACTTACACCAGTTGTTACTAGACGCTTGCAAGATATTAGATATTGAACCACCATCATTATACGTGAGGCAGCATCCGGCTCCTAACGCTTATACCTTTGCTATGCGGGGAAAACAGCCGTTTATAGTGGTGCATACTTCTTTGATTGATATGTTGGAGCCAGAGGAAATTCAGGCGGTGATTGCTCATGAGTTGGGACATCTCAAGTGCGACCACAGTGTTTACCTGACTCCGGTGAATATATTGATATTGGCTGCAGCAGTGGTGCCTAATATTGGATCAATTCTTGCTCAGGCAATACAAGCGCAGCTTTTGGAATGGATACGCTGTGCTGAGTTTACTTGCGATCGCGCTGCATTGTTGGCGACTCAAGATCCTAGAGTGGTGATGTCGGTGTTGATGAAACTAGCGGGTGGTTCGCCAACTCTAGCACCGCAACTGAATCTAGATGCTTTTATTGCTCAGGCTCGTGCTTATGATGATATTAGCAAGACAGAGTTGGGTGAAATGGTGAAAGCTACTCGGACTTCCCAGTTGACTCATCCGGTTCCCGTGTTGAGGGCTAGAGAGATCGATCGCTGGGCAAGCAGCAAAGAATATCAAAAGTTGTTGCAAAATCAAAAAATAGGTTATAATAGTGAGCCTACTACCAAGGGCGAGTGGCGAAACTGGTAGACAGTCAGTGAACAGTAATCAGTGACCACTTATTTAAAAAAAACGACTAAAAGCACTATCTATGTATTTATGCCTGATATAACCTGTTAGCTGGAGATGAAGCAAGCCTCCCAACGGGAGGAGCAATGCTTATATTCTGCCATCGGTTGTACTAGATTAAAGCACCAACGTCATTAAGTTGCTTTTGATACATACGCTACTTAGCTGGTAGTTGATATATCTGCTGTAATTCCGATACTGTCTGTACGGTTTTTATTCCTTCTAAAATTTTCCTTAACTGGTCGATATCTTCAATTTGGGAAATCTCTGGTAGTAAGCTTAATCCCTCACTACCAAATTTTATTTCCAAACTTGCACCAATACCTTCTAACACCCCTAATCGAATACCACTGCGCTCAAAACTCGTAACATACTGCATACGTTGCTCCGCCTCCAATTGTTCTATAGACCGTTTAAACTCTCGTTCTAAATCTAATGGTAAAGTTAACATCCAATCTATGAAAGCCAATAAATTAAGAACTTCTTTTTCCGAAAATCCTTGAGAGTATAATCGCTGCACCAAAGCTAGCTTTTGCCGCAAGCGCCCTTGTCTGTCGCTGCTAGTTTCTAAAGCAGCCAAGTGTGCCATTACTACAGTAGCAAATGGATTACGACTGGTGAAAAGCAGCAGACTCAGCATCCGCTATTTCGTATATTGAAAAAGGAAATCCCTGTAGTTGCTTCCACTCTTGGCTCTTGATACCAAGAATGTCTTCAATTTCAAGGTAACGCTCGACAGCGCTCTCGACTGTAGCCGGGATGAAAGCCTCTCCCTTTTCGCTGGTAAGGGCACTTTTACAGATCTCAACACCGTCCAAATTAATCAAACTCTCGCTAACAAGGTAGTTGACTGACACCCCTAATGCCTGGGCTAGAGTAATCAGCACCTTAGAACCTGGCATCATTTCATCGCGCTCGTACTTACCAATTGCTTGAGCTGATACCAGGTTGTCAATTTTGTCTGAAAGTTCTCTAAGTGAGAATCCTGCACTTAAGCGAGATAGCTTAAGTCTTTTACCTATCATAATATGGAGCCTCCTCTCTTCTTTACAAAATAGCTCTGAAAAGCAAATTTGGAAACTCTTTGTTTACAAAGAATTGACAGAACGGTTTTAGTACCGCAAGGTGGAAGTCAAAAGTTACGCATTCAAAAGTCAAAACGAAGGTAGCTATGCTAGAAGCACAGGGCAGCTATGTGGTAAAAGGAATGAATGTATATGGAAATACAATGGGGCTTAGACCTACTACTCATTTAAGACCACTAACCTCCGATATGGTAGTTGCTCGTACTGAGAGCTAGAGAGAGCGATTGCTGGGCAAGCAGCAAAGAATATCAAAAGTTGTTGCAAAATCAAAAAATAGGTTATAATAGCGAAGTTGCTACCAAGGGCGAGTGGCGAAACTG
>NZ_BAACAP010000170.1:0-46632 GCF_045865695.1 Scytonema hankhaensis NUACC26 | reverse complement strand
CCTGATAGTGGCATTTTTTCCCTGACCCAAGTTGTCCCCTTCATGGCGCTCGCCCTTTTACCCCCCTGAACGGTTACCTTTTTGTCAGCACTGGTGGACTAACTTCTTTCTCGAATGGACAGGGAAATGCCAGCACTGTGAATATTAATGCCCGCGATACCGTCTCTTTTGATGATTACGCTAGTATATTGACTAAAGTGCAATTAGATAGTGTCGGTAATAGTGGTGATATCAACATCACTACTGGCTCATTTTCTCTCTCCCAGGGTCAGATCTCTTCCTTCACTGCCGCAACTGGCTTGGGAAATGCAGGCAATATCAATATCAATGCCCGCGATACCGTTTCGATCGCGCAAGGGGCTTCGTTGTCTTCCAGCACTACTGCACCGAGGATTTCAGGTAGCGTGAACATTAATGCTGGCAATAGCGTCTCTCTTAATAACGGTGCCAGTGTCAGTACTAGGCTGAGCGGTACTCAATCCCTAACTCCTGGTCGTGGTGGCGATATCAACATCAATACGGGCACGTTTTCCCTCACCCATGGCAGTTCCCTGGCATCCGATACAATTGGACGGGGAAATGCAGGCAACGTGAATATTAATGCTCGCGATACCGTCATCATAGATGGTGAGTCTGACCTGATATTCAGCGGCATCTTTAAAATTCAATTCCCCAGCCAGATAACTACAGGAGTGCTTTCAAACAATCTTTTTGGTCGAGGAGCAGTGGGTCAAGGTGGAGATGTTAATATCACCACTGACTCACTGTTTCTGACTAACGGGGGTGCCATCAATACCTCCACGCGGGGACAGGGAAATGCTGGTCGCGTCACTATTCATGCTCGTGACTCTGTAGAGATTCGTGGCACAGCGCCGACTTTTACCGATGTCCGCAGTGGGGTGTTTACTTCAGCCGAGGCAGGTTCGGTGGGAAGCGGAGGGGATGTCATTATCGCCACAGGCTCACTTGCTGTTTCCGACTCGGGCAGAATCAGTACGAATGCTGGGGCACGAGGCAATGATATCTACCGAGGCAATGATATCTACCAACGCAGCAGAATCGACACAAATGCTGGGGCGCAAGGCAATGCAGGAAATATCCAGATTCAGGCAAGCGGGGAAGTCTCGGTTGATGGCGCACAGTTAACTAGCACGCTCGATCCGGTTGCAGTAGGCAGAGGCGGCGATATTGATATTACCGCGCAATCCCTTTCACTGCTCAATGGCGCTCAACTCTCAGCTTCCACCCGTGGAGAAGGAAGCGCTGGTAACATCACCGTCAGTGCTGATACAGTAGGCTTGAGCAGTGGCGGGCCAGTACTGACCACGACTGCGAGTAACAGTCGTGCGGGCGACATCACAGTGAATACTCCTAACCTGCAACTTAGGGGGGCAACTAGTGGTCTATTCGCCGAAACCACCAATGCCGGGGATGCAGGCAACTTGACCATTCAACCCCGTGGCAACGGGCAAAATGTGCGGGTGAACTTGCAACAGGGCGCACAAATCTCTGCTTCCACAAGAAGTAGTGGTCGAGGTGGAACGTTGAAGATCGCTGCCCCAGAGTCGATTACTCTAACTGGAAATGGTTCGGTAATTGCCGCCGAGACGGGTGGCACTGGTACGGGTGGCAACTTAAATCTTCGCACAGGTACACTCAGTATTCAAAACCAGGCACAAGTGACAGTCAGTAGTTCAGACACAGGAAGTGCTGGCAATTTATTTGTGGATGCCGATCGCATCTTTCTCAACAACCAAAGTAAAATTCGGGCAGATACAAACGGTAGTGGTGGGAATCTTAATTTGCGATCGCGCTTAATCTTGTTGCGCAACGGCAGTAACATCACAACCAATGCCACTGGCAACAATATTCCTGGTGGCAATATTGAAATTGATACCCAGTTTTTGGTAGCTGGCAAGAATGAAGACAGCAATATCAGCGCCAATTCACAGGATTTTCGCGGTGGTAATGTCAGCATCAATGCCTATTCAATTTTTGGCATTCAACCGCGTCTTCAGCCTACCCCCCTGAGTGACATTACTGCCACGGGCGCGAACTCTACCTTAAGTGGCACGCTCAATGTCACCACAGCAGGAATTGATCCGACTTCTAGTTTAGTTGAATTACCGACTGAATTCTACGATCTGTCGCGGTTAATTGCTAATACCTGTCCCGCACAAGAGGGTAACTCTTTTATCATCACTGGTCGCGGTGGTTTACCTCCCACTCCGGAGCAGCAATTAGACGATGACGCCGACTGGCAAGACCGACGCAGGTTTACAGTTGCTCAACATACCCCACAGCCTACGCCTCATACCCGAACCAATCACACAAGTCTCAAATCCCACACCCCAATTATTGAAACAACTCAATGGCGGAGAACTCCCACTGGAGAAGTTATCCTAGTTGCCTCCACGCCCGATCGAAGGATGCAGCATCCTTTGAACGAGCCAGTTAGATGCAGATGATTACCTTTGTTGGGTTTGAGGTATCAATGCTCTCAGGTTGAAATTCTTCACTTTGGTAAGTTTGAGCGGGATTGGTAGTACCACTGGTGGATTGAGTGATTCCAGGGACCCTGTAAGTTTTGATATACAAACCAAGTATTGCTCACTAATTCTAGAAGGGCAATCAATACCCAAATCGCTAGAGTGAGCATTGTCGGCAAGATGAGGTTGGGAAAACTATTTTGTAGTTCAACGATGCCAAATAGCAACAAGAATAAAAGCGAAATTCCGAGTAGAAAGGATAATCGAGCGATCGCCAGAATAAATCGTCCCATCTCCAAAATGCGGTTGTAGAGCATGAGGAACCCCTCAAGAATTTCCTCCACATTGTTGATAACCAGAAAAATTTGTTGCATATGCAGACGGGCAGCTAAGGGAAGTTGTTGCTTTTCAGCCCATTCATGTTTGAAGTTCGCTAATAAATTTTCTAGGATTATTATCTCTTCATTATCGGCAGTTGATAACAAGATTGGAAAATCCTTCATTTGCAGAGGGACTAAATAATTAATCACCTCCACTAACATTTCTTCTAACACACTCAATTCGGAGGGAAGTGTCTGAGTCAAACAGATCAGTTGTTCAATTTGCGTTTGCAGGGCACGGTAGTCATCTAATCGCCTTTGAGAAATTAACTGACTTGTTACTGTCAGAAAAACAATTAAAACCCCCAATAATGCAGCCAGAGATTGTGAAACAGCAGAGAAGAACTCGATCGCCACTTGTCGTTTTATCGTTAGCCAAGGAGTTGGGTTGTGAATGGCAAATATTAGTGTCGCCACAAACAGACTTCCCATAAGCCATAGCTGGTAGCGATTTAAAGCAGCGCTACAGACCCGCACTATGGGAGTGTCGCTCAGTTGAACTAAGCGTTGAAGTTTTCGCGGTATTTCAGAACTATCGAATGATTCGAGTTTTTGGAACGGCATGATTGGGGTTATAGTGTTTGGTTTTCAATGAGTGGCGTCATCTGTTGATTCGTGGGTTGTAGTATAAATCCACCAACGGTATCCCATCGTTCCAGCTAAAACTGCGATCGTAATCCCGGCGATCGCTACAATAGACATCTCCGGAAATTAACTATGCATTACCCGAAAGTCTTGGTAGGGGCGCAATGCCTTGCGCCCCTACGTCTTTTCCACCAGATGTCTAATCTATTTCCTTTAAATTATTCATAGGTGGTTTAAAATCATCGATGGAATTTCAAACCTGAAGAGGTACATTTGCTGACACCAGCAATGAAAACGCTGATTTTGCCAGTATCAAATGAACGGCAGTTGTTGGATGCATGATGTCCCAGAAGAAGAACTTGTCTTTATAACCCTGAAATTGGGCTACTCGTTCTAGTTCGGCATCGGTTATATTGGTAAAATTAAATTGCGCTGGATTGGTAAAGACTTGCTTAAACAGTGAATAGACATCAAGTGGAATAATGTTTACACTGGAACCAAATGATTTGCTTAATGCATTGAGGGACGATGCTAAATTAGAGTTGTGGGCTTGAGTTAAGGTATTGAGAGCAGTAGATTGCTGGTTATTACCACGATTTGCCGGAAGATCCCCCAAATCTGGCAAGTTGGGAACCATGATGTGTTTTGCACCAACAGAGACGAGTGATTTGACAGCATTTGTCAAGTTTTCAACAGGTATAGCAGGATTGGTGACACCACCGCCTAAATAATCATTAGCACCTGCCCACACAATATAAATCGCTTTGGAATCAGCCCGATCGTTACCTGTTTTGAACGGGGCGATAAAGCCATCAACTTGTTGTTGTAAACCTAGTAAATTAGCTGAGTTGTTTGCAAGATAAGTATTGGTGCTACCCGTATTGGCTCCTCCAGTTGCAAAGTTAGTATGCAAGCTTGAAGGAAGTTGAAGTAACCGGGCAAGATATTCTACCCAGATCGAACCATTAGAAAAATGCCCTAAAAAGTAAGGTTGTAAGGGTGGAAGCCCTTCTCCCTGAGCTTTTGTTGTGAGATTAAAGGCATTGCCAATATCAGAAAGACTGTCGCCAAAGACATACATTGCGTTAAATTTGCGATGTCTTTTAGGAAAATTCAACGGTAGAATATGTGACAGGAGGGCGTCTATAGTTAAATCTACTGCACTTAAATTAGCATGAATCCCTCGGTAGCGATTGGTAACGTTAAATAAGTCAATCATAATAAATTCCTTTTGAAATCTTAATTTGCGAGCGATATAAAACACCATCGGGCTTTGGATCGCTAATTCCTGAAATGAGGGTAAAAACGAGAGCAATACCGCTGTCTTCCGTTAAGCCAGAGGCTTATCGCAACTCAGTTCGATGTATTGTTTCGATCGGATATTCGCTCAAACGTATATAACTGCGAGTGACCTGTTCTAGTTGGAGCCGAAATGATAAATCGACGCGCCCCTTCCTCCCATTTTGCGCTTGCATCAACAGTGTAGGGACTAACGCCTGTCAACCCACGTTTGTTGTAATTAATCCCCGACCCTATATCGGTAACTATTTCATAGTCCCACCCCATGTTTTTCGCACTCACCCGCCAGCACAATCGACTGACGTTGTAAATCCTCTTTCTGTGGTCGAGTACAAACCCAAAGCATAACAGATTATCTTTCCGTCACGCTCAGCCGTTCCTAAAAGTTTGGCAACATCATATCTTCGCTTGTCCGCCACTAGTACGTTCTGCAACAATTTTACCTTCTTCCTCCCACATAGCTCAAAGTATCAGGATGTACTCCTCACAAATCACTGGCCTCTTGTAGGGAAATCTTGGGCATAGTTTAGATCTACTCAACTTTACCTAGATTAACAGAGAATTTTATTGTGCAGCACTCACCCGATCGCAGTAATCCAATCGTACCAATTATTAACATTCCAGCAATCAATTGTTTTGTTATTTGTGTTTTCATATTTTTATGCTTAACCGACAAGTATTGGGATACGGCGAGCTACCAGATGTAGAGCAACACAAACAAGATAATCCAAATAACATCAACAAAGTGCCAAAATAAGGAGACTGCACTCACACCTTGATGACCAGTGTTGTAATTACCAGGAACCAAGGAACGAAAATATATATATAGCAGCAAGACTATACCAGTTAAGACGTGCATTCCGTGAAAGCCAGTTATCAGATAAAAAGTTGCTCCTGCTAACCCGGCATCTAAACCAAAGGGCATATTGCGCCATTCAATCGCCTGTCCAATCAGAAAAATCACACCCAGTGCAACCGTCAGTAACCATAATCGACGGAATTTGATAAGTTTATGCTGCTTGAGTGCGCGTTCGGCAAATAACATGACAATGCTACTAGAAACTAAAATCACTGTATTGATTGCCGCTCTCGGAATGTCTAACCCAGAAACACCCGGTGGAAACCAATTTGGGTTTTTCCAGCGAAGCAGCACATAAGTGACAAAAAAGCTGACAAAGATGATGCTTTCCGATAGAAGAAATAAGGGAAATCCAAATGCAAGATTATCCCGTGTTGGGATTGAGCGAATGTTTTCTGGGGATGAATTCCCTGGAGCAGTCGGGCTTTGCATTACTAATTCCTAAAATGAAGTTCTCTCTAAATAGACGACACATCGGTTGTTAATCGGTGAGATTCTCCGTAACTATAAGGTTCTAAGGTCACGGTTGGAATTTCTTCAAAGTTTTCGAGCGGTGGTGGCGAAGAAGTTGTCCACTCTAAGCCAGTTGCATTCCAAGGATTATTAGGCGCTTTGTGTCCCCGCAACCAAGAACTTACCATATTGGCTATAAAGGGTAAAGTAGACATACCTAATAGGAAAGCTCCTAAGCTAGCAACCACGTTCCATCCCGTGTACT
This sequence comes from Scytonema hankhaensis NUACC26, assembly GCF_045865695.1. Lineage (NCBI taxonomy): Bacteria > Bacillati > Cyanobacteriota > Cyanophyceae > Nostocales > Scytonemataceae > Scytonema > Scytonema hankhaensis. Next base: position 40,302 of record NZ_BAACAP010000170.1, on the reverse strand, counting down.
GAGGGTCGTATGAAGAGATGCGGCGCACCATTCCCTGTAAGCCAACCGGGTGCATTGGAAAGAAGTTGAGGTTTGCTCCAATAAAGGTGAGCCAGAAGTGGAGCTTGCCCCATCCTTCAGAATACATACGTCCGGTCATTTTTGGAAACCAAAAATAGATTCCAGCGTATATCGCCATTGTTACGGTGTTGAAGACTACATAGTGAAAGTGTCCCACGACAAAGTAGGTATTGTTGACGTGAATATCAAAGGGTACTGCAGCTAACATCACTCCAGTAATGCCTGCAAACACAAACATAGTGACACCGCCCAAGGCAAATAGCATTGGGGTCTGAAAATGTAGTTTACCTCGCCAAATTGTCGCAGTCCAGGCAAACACTTTGATTCCCGTCGGCACTGCTACGAGCATTGATGTTGCCATAAACAACATTCGCATCCAGTCGGGTGTGGCACTGGCAAACATATGATGCACCCAAACGAGAGTGCTGACAAGAGAGATGAGCAAGGAGGAAATGGCGACAGTTTTATAACCGAACAGTGGTTTACGGGCAAAGACAGGAATAACTTCTGAAAAGACTCCAAACGCAGGCAACGCCATGACATACACGGCAGGATGAGAGTAAAACCAGAACAAGTGCTGATAAATAACTGGATCGCCCTGTTTGAAGGGGGAGAAAAAGTCTGTACCTAAGGAGAGGTCGAACAGCAGCAAAATCGCTGCACCCGTGAGGGCTGGCAAGCAAAACAGTTGTAGCAATTGAGCACTAAGAGTTGTCCAAACATACACTGGCATCCGAAGGAAGGACATCCCCGGTGCTCGCATTTGCACAATTGTAGTAACTAAATTCACAGCGCCCATGATGGACGAGATCCCAGAGATTGCCACTGCCAATAACCAGATGAATTCTCCATTGATTAAGTGACCAGACGGATTTTGGATGCTGACGGGAGGATAAGACCACCAACCAGCTTGAGCCGTGCCACTAGGTAAGAAAAAACTGAGTAACAACAAGACTCCTACAATTGGGATTAGCCAAAAGGCGATCGCATTCAACACTGGAAACGCAGTTTCTCTCGCCCCGATCGTCAACGGTATCAGAAAATTTGCCAATCCCACATTTGCCGGAAAGATCCACAAAAAGATCATGATTGTGCCGTGCATCGTGAACAATCCATTGTAAAGGGAGCGATCGACGACATCTAATTGTGGAGTCAGCAGTTCGGCACGAACAATCATGGCGAGCAAACCGCCAATCAGGAAAAAGATAAATGCTGTGACTAAATACTGAATGCCAATGACTTTATGGTCGGTGCTAAAGCTGAAGTAGTGCTTCCAGTCCGCCTGTTCAGGTCTGAGCGAGTCTTCAGCAGATGAAATAGAAACGTCTTTCACTGAATTACCTTTTTAGTATAGAGCTTTAAAGTTTGGATTGTAAAAATTGAATCGAGGTAATACCAAATGGAAAAAAGAATGAGACAGATAGTTTGGTGAAACTAAGCCTAAGAGGATGTTTGAAAAGTCACGATCGAGGTATTAAATATTTCTTACCCCACCCTAACCCTCCCCGATGTATTGGGGAGGGAATTAGATTTTTCTTATTTCCCCCCAATACATCGGGGGGACTAAGGGGGGTAATAATGTGATGAAAATGACAGCAAACCACTTTTAAAATATCCTCTAAGTAAGACTTTCTCAATCCAAAATCTAAAATCTAAAATCCACGCATGGTATAAGTCGAGCAAGAGATTTTGTAAAACTGTAGCTCATCTGCAAATCCAGACTGACAGAATGGTGCAGAATTATTGGGCGGGATTCACAACGGGAGGCTTGCGAGGTGGAACAGTGTGCCAATTGCTCCGCAACGGTATTTCCGGAGGTTGAGTATGTTCGGACAGTGCTGGATTTACTGCCGGAACGGGCGGGCGAGTGGCGGCTTGGGCTAACCACTGGCTGTAACGTTCGGGAGAATCGACATACACGTTTGCTTCCATTAGAGCAAAATAAGTACCACTGAATTGAGAGTCGTGCAGTTGATATTGACCGATACGATTGGGGGTGAACTTTAACTCAATTGTCCGGTTCGGAACGATATCTTGCTTAATTCGGAAGTTAGGTACATAAAAGCTATGCACTACATCCTCAGACTGCAACATTAAATGAATTGGCTGGTTGACTGGAAGATGTAACTCCGTACTAGTGACATTCTGGCTGGGATAGTGGAACGACCAAGACCACTGTTTTGCAATGACCTCAACTTGTTCAACAGGGTGCCGATCGCTACTGTCCGTCTGGGCATAGGCGGGGGCTTCTAAGGGGTGTAAATGAACCAGTGGCAAAGCACCGAGAATGTTCATGCGCTGGTAAATATTGTAGCTGTAGGTTGCAATCCACATCACTAGTAAAATCGGAATCACCGTCCAGGTAATTTCCAACTTTAAGTTACCGCGAATGGGAGGTGCATCGCTAGTGTCGTTGCTAGCTGCTCGGTAAAATACAATTGAATAGATTATAATTCCCAATACACCTAGAAAGACGATGGTTCCGAGTTGAACTAGGAAACTAAACAAATGACCAACTGGTTCTGCTTCTGCTGCTGCTGCGATGGGTAGCCAATTATAAGCTTGCTGTCCCATTACATGGCTGGCAAAAATAGTCACTCCTACAAAAATGGCTAATAGTGCAAGATTGAAGTTTCTCATGATAAAACGTTTAGGATTGCTGCAGAACTTGATTGGGGTTTTTGCCTTGTCGAATCAAATGGGCAGCTGTGTTATGCACGCCAAACTCAGCTCCTAATTGCGCCCCCAATGTCCCGTGAACGAACATATATCCCAAAATAAAAATTCCTACTAGCAAGTAACTCCACTGCACTTGCCGAGGATTGGTTTTGCACCAGAGAAAGCGCTGGTATCCCCGCCAAATAGTCATTGCTACAATCGCGGTTAGCAATAGGACTCCGCCTACGCCATGCAACAGCATAGTTGTACCAGCACCCAATCCCCAAGCACTTTTCATATCCGTGGGGGGGTCTGCCAGCAGAATCTCGAAAAAGCCTACCGCCACAGTAAAAAACGAAATTACAGCTGCTGCCACAGTATTATACCACGCCACATCAAAAAAGTTAGATCGACTGACTGGCATTGAAAAAAACTTGAGAATCGATCGCTCTAAAGGAAAGAACGAGCCAGCGAAATCAAAGGCGATCGCGATAATGAACAAACCCAATGTTAGATGCACGAAGTTGGGATGCAGTGGAAATCGATACGGCAATCCGTTCGCCCCCAATTCAATTCCCAATTGCTGAAGTTGTTCGATCGATTGTGCGTTCATTTTATGAGTCCTTGTTTCGTTGCTTCGACCACAGGCAAAGTGTGTAGCCCATATACCCAATCCACTAGATCGCCAAGATAAATTTGCAAACAGACGAGACAAATCAACAATGTTGCTGCACTCAGGTAGATTACAGGTATCTTTAGTGGATTGCGAACCCGAATAATACCGCGCCAAGCTGTGATTGTAACCAAAATAGCTGAAATTGACCAACCATTCACCGTATGCCAATTTAATGCTGGTTGAGCAGCAGCATAGGGTTGTGCCAAGGCTGCTTCAAGTTCACCAAAAATAACGGCAACAAAAACAGCAACTGATGCAACAACTAGGTTCCACCAACTAACTTCAAACATCCGGTGATTGCGGCTGAGATATCCGGCGATGTCACAAAAATAGGCAAAAAATACCATTGCAATTACAAAATGGACGACGACCGGATGAATGGTATCTGGATAAGGAAGATTCTGGTCATTCAATGGCGGTAGGGGCATCGTTTTCTCCTAGGTGCTATGGAGTTGATTGCATAGTTGAATTCGTCTGCGGTTGCCTAAGACGTTCGGCTGGTGGAGTTCGCAATGCTAAATAAGCAGCGATTGAGAAAGCAATGGGGGCAAGAATCGCCAGCACTTTCACTAGCGATCGCTCTCTTCGATTGGTAGAAGAGAGAGGCTGTTTTGTAGCAGTTTCCGAAACTAACTTGGATTGGTGGTAACGATGAAAAACTTCTTCCTGAAGCCATTCGGTTGTCGCCTTAAAATCATGTATCGGAGTAGGTAATAGTTCTAAATATGCTACGTTGCGTATTATATCGCCCGGTTTACCAGTAATTTGCATTTTGTCAAACAGATTTGCCACACCATTGTTCAATCCCAATTTCATCAGAGTACCGCGAAGACTCACATGGATTGGTCTAGGCTTTGCTCCCTTGGCAAGATCAATTAGATTGTGGGCAATGCTTGCGCCTTGCTGATATGCCACCTGTGCTAGAGCGGGTTGTCGCTGTTGTTGCACATCTGCACAATCACCTGCTGCAAACACTTCTGGAAAATCTAGCAGTTGCAGACTTGGAGTTACAAGCGGTAGACCATGCGAATCTAAACGATCTGCTTTTATCTGATGGCTGAGGCTTTGGATGAGTGGATTTGTTGCCGTACCTGCTGTCCAAATGGTCGTTTGTGTCAACAGGGTATTTATTTCCGAGCTATTAGCAGACTGATACTCCAAACTTCCTTTGTGAACCGCTTTCACTCCCACACCTAAAAGCAGTTCAACAGGTACAGAGCGGGTTTTAAAAGCCTGTAATGCTATCTCCTTCAAAGGAGCGTTAGTATCTCCTGAGAGAATGGTGTTGCCATGATTGATTAAGACAATGCGAATCTCATGAATATTGCCACCGAGTTTGGCATACCAGGATGGCAACAGATCTGCTAGCGTTGCTGCCATTTCTACACCTGTTGGACCTGCCCCAACAATAGCAAATGTCAAGAGCGATTGCCGTTGCTGTTCGTCCTTTGTTTGACTAGCTAGCAGCAAGCAATCTCGTAACTGCCGTTCTAAAGCAAATGCATTCTCTCGCGTCCGGAATGCAAATGTGTTCTCTTGCGCTCCTTCCGTTCCCAGATAGCCCTGAACACTGCCGACTGCCAAGACAAGATAGCTGTAGGTATAATCTGAGCCAGAGGCTAAATGAACCTGTTTTTCGTGTAGATCGATCGCTGTCACTGTGTCCCGTACAAAGCTGATATCACTACCTTGTAGCAATTCTTCATAAGTTGGACAGACTGTACGCTCTGGCAGTTCACCCGTCAGTAGCTCATACAGCATGGGCTTAAAGACAAATCGTTTCTGCGGATCGATGAGGATAATTGAACGAAGATCGTGCTGATGACGCAGATGCAAAGCTGTGAAAAGACCTGTAAAACCAGCTCCGACAATAATTGTAGGGCGAGTTGAGGAATTCATTTTAAAAAAGGGAGGTAATGGGTAAACAATCGATTATGATTCCAATCGATAGTAGCATTATGTAAATAATGGAGTAGTAAAACAGCGATCGCGCTAACTCCAAATTTGAGGGAAACTGCATTAACAACCAAGCTTTATAAACAAAAATGCTACCAAGAACGATCGCAACAAGTAGATACAGCCAATTCGTTATATTGAGCGGATAGGCAAGCAGTAAGGTAACTGGAATCAGGATTAAGGTGTAGGCAAAAATTTGTCGAGTCGTAGTTTCATTCCCTGCAACCACAGGCAGCATGGGAACATTAACTTTGGCATAGTCATCTTGAATTACCATTGCCAATGCCCAGAAATGAGGAGGTGTCCATAGAAAGACGATCGCAAACAAGCACCACGCCGCCCAACTCAAATTACCTGTTATGACTGCCCATCCAACGAGAGGTGGAATTGCCCCAGCGGCTCCTCCAATCACAATGTTTAGGGAGTGATGCCGTTTCAACCAATGGGTGTAAACTAGCACATAAACAAGAATCCCTACCATTGCCAAGCTAGCACTTAATAAGTTAGCAAAGACAGCCAGGAGCGTAAACGAAATCAGTGTGAGTGCGATCGCAAAAAGTAATGCCTCATGAGGTTGTATCTGACCTGATGGAAGCGGACGATGACGGGTTCGTGCCATTGCAAAATCAATATCGCGATCGTAAAGACAGTTTATTGTATTTGCTGCTCCGGCGGCACAAGCACCGCTCACTAATGCGATCGACAGAAGCCAGGGATCGACGTGCCCTTTTGCTGCCATTACCATACTGGCAGCCATTACGATCAGTAACAGTAAGATGATGCGAGGCTTTGCGAGCTGAACATAACTTTGAACCACTTGCCAAGTCGTTTGATGGTAACAAGTCGTGGAATGAAAAGTCATGGGTGAAGTTAATATTCTGTCGAGCTTCATGGGATTTCTTCTAAGGAAAAGATTGGGCATTGGGCATTGGGCATGGGGTGAAGCAAAAACACTATTGAAATTAATTATGTCCAATTACTTATCAAGACATCATTGTATGGCTGCTGCTTCAGTCTAAACAACAACTGTTTCATTGACTTGATGACCTGCATTTTGCAAAATCTGTTGCGCTTGATTAATTTCCTCATCTGTACCTGACACAATAACTAGAAACTTGCCTGCTTTGATTTGTATCTCGTAATTTAGGGCTTTGTCTTTTGGAATTCCCAATCCTACAAGAGCACCTACCAGCCCCCCTGCAACAGCAGATCCTACACCTCCCACAACCATACCTTCAAGCCAACCTGCTAATACTCCAGCAACGTGTCCAGCAACAATCACAGGACCTACTCCTGGAATAAAGAGCAAACCGACACCTGTAAGAATACCGAATAGTCCACCAAAAAATGTGCCCCAGTAGCCTGCTTCTCCGGCTCCAGCTTTAGCCGTATCTTTCCATGTCAGAAATCCACGTATATGCTCAGTGGTTTGATAGTCTTTGCCGACGATTGAAATCTTTTGCATATCAAAGCCTGCTCTTTGCAGTTCTAACACAGCGGCTTCTGCTTCAACATGGGATGGAAAAACATTCACAGCTTCATGCTTAACTGACATGGTTCTATCTCCTTGAAAATTACAAATCGTTCTGTTTAGCGGACAAGACCGAATCGAAGCGCCCAAACTACTACATGAGTGCAATACGGCTAAAGCTGTTAAGCCTCTAGCTTATCGCTCGCATAGAGCTTCTTCATAATATTGCGAACGTGGGCTTTCACGGTATTCTTAGTGATGTAGAGCTTCCGGGCGATCGCACTATTGTTATGCCCATCAACAATCAATTGCAACACCTCTAACTCGCGAGCGGTCAAAGGTTCAATTGTAATGGTTTGCATATATTCTGCCTCAACTGCCCGAATAGCGATTGTCTTAGCGCGATCGATACCGTCAGATTGAAAAGGATAAGCTCGTTGAAGCAACTCAGTAACCTCTTGTGCAACAGCCATAAGTGCATAATTAATAGAGGAATTACCAAATAAATCAGTCTGAGTTGGAACTTTTAGGTATTCAAAATCATCTTTAACTAGTAATAGATTGGATGTCATAAAACTATCCTCCGTGAAGCAAACTTAGATATAACAACGAGCATTGCTATCAATGTTTGCATGAACTCAATATATACAATTACCTCTCACTTGTCGTCCACTTTGAGTTGAAATTTTTAATCAATAAAGTGATTGATGAATTAGTCCATCTTAAAATAGAAGGTAAGCTCCAACTAAAGTTGGAATCCAAATTCCAACTTTAATACAACTTGCTGATAAACTAGATCTCACTGAAAAACAATGTAGAGACAGTTGATAGAACATTTAAGTTAGTTTTTGCGTGAAGATTCTTACACTTCGGATTAGGAAATATGCATCTCGCAATTTGGGGTTATTTTTTGTGTCCCAAAGGTATCCACCGCATTTTTCTAATCCTCCAGGGAAAACATTGCCAGCCCAGTCTCCGCACAAAGTCGTATTAATGACCATCTCCATGTCTTTGAAATATCCGGGACACGCATTGAAACTGACATAAGGGTTTCCCCATTTGCTTGGGTCAGGTGAATCTCCAAGGACATCCCTGCGGATGTCAGCACGCTTCCAAAACCAGATTTTGATTGTTTGGTCGTAGAGCCACTCGCAAGCATATACTCCACCGCCATTCTCGTTAAATCCGTAACCGAAAGAGTTTTCCGGTCCTATGATACCACATCCGGTAAAAGCGTTGTTAGCGTTGCAGTCGGGATTCAATATATGTGGGACGTTCTGCTGGACACATCCGTTTTTAGTGTGCAATGTTGACTGGTTGTTGTTGTTCGCCGAGGGTGTCGAGTTGACTCCTTCAATGATGTCGATTTCTCCATTCTCAGGCCATGTAAGTCCCGTTCCAACAAGCCATATCGCTGGCCATACCGCCATTCCCTCAGGTATATGGTCTAAATCAATAATGAACAATCCTCCATTATACTTTTTATCTGTGTAAATACGGATCGCTTTTCTTTGACGTTTTTCTTCGGGGTTGTAGCCATCAGATTCAACGTCGATTTTAATTTTGTTGCCATTAACAATGTTAATAAGTTCGTCCCACTTCCCGTATTTTACATAGCCGTGGGTTGGGTCGTCATCAGCGAAAAAACTCCATTTGTCACCTTTTTCATTTCCGTCGATCAACTGATTTCCAATCCAACTATCTTGAAGCTGCCAAATATTAGCACCACCGCCATTATTACCAGAGCGATCGGGAATAACAAGTACCATTCCAACTTGAATTTGTTCGGGATTATCTCCAATGACATTGCGATTAGCTTCATACATAAGATGCCACTGATTGCCATCTCCGTAAAATTTTTCAGCTATCTTTGATAGCGTGTCTCCTGGTTGTACGGTATATGTTTGCACTGACATAGTTGATAAGTAACTGAACTAAATTAAATACACTCGAAAAGATTGGGCATGGGGCATAGGGTGAAGCAAAAACAATATTGAAATTAATGATGCCTGATTACTTAATTACTTTTGTAAAAGGGAACGGAGAACAGTGACTCCGAAGCCAGTCCGCTCAACGTTAGGAACCCCACTTGAATGTGACCGCTGCTTTTTCAGGTACAGTATATGTAAATGACTGCGAACTCCATTGAATTTTTACTGATTTCTGAGTTGATGTTCTGTTGGATAATACAACTACTTTAGAGCCATCAGGGTTTTTGTATGCTACGTCTTCAATGTCGTCTGCGAATGAATTCGATTCTATTCTGTATGCTCGTGGATCGACAAACTTACTTGTATGACCCATCGAATAATATGATGTATTCCTGGTTACACTGTCTGTAGAATCTGACCTTATTGTCAGGAAACCACGGTTTGAATTGGATGAATCTACGCCTGCAAGCTTTGGAGCAGAGTTTTGGTCAAGAGCTATATTCCAAAAAACTACAGACTTAGACCAGTTCCTGGGCGAACGGATAGTGTGATACATTTGATCTGCAAACTGGGCGGAATCATCACCTATCCACGTACCGCTACCTGCTTCTGTTAGCCATACATCTTTAGCTGGATATTGATTGTGTACTTCAGTCATTTTTTCGTGTACACAAGAAACACCTCCACAGTAAGGATGCCATGCTGAACCAGCACAATGATCGTATGCGCCAGATACTAACACATTAGCAGCAAAGTTTGTACCTCGATCGTCAAAATTGTGGTCAAAGCATATGATTTTTGTAGTTATACCGTTTTGTTTAAATTTAGGACCAATGTAGTCTCGAATAAACCCTATTTGATCCTGTATAGACATTGTCATTCCAGGATATGCATCAGGCGCATACTGAGGTTCATTCTGAATTGTTACTGCATCTACAGGAGTTCCTTTAGCTTCATATTCCTTAACATACTTTACAAAGTAATCAGCATATACGCTGTAGCATTCAGGACGCAGGTATCCGCCGTTCCCAAAAAGTCCTTTATTTAAGCGCATCCATGCTGGCGGACTCCATGGGCTAGCAAATATCTTTATGCGACCCGGATTTACTTTATATGCTATGTCGAGCATAGGACGTATGTAAGCATCTTCCCTCCAAAGAGAAAAGTTACTTAAAGACCAGTCATCCGTGTTATTGTTAGCATCATCAAATGTCCAAGCTTCCCAGCTAAAATCAGATGCTCCTATAGGCTGGCGAAGTAAGCTAATATTTATTCCTGACGCTCCGAATAAATCCTCCATGACTTCAGCCCTTTTCTGCTCTGTAAGCTTATACTTTAGTAACCAACATGACGCATCAGTCAGTGAGCCACCAAATCCGTCCATCTGCTGATACTGTGTACCTTCGTCAACAATTATTGTATATTTCTCGTTACTGTTATCAACCGCAAAATGATTATCTGCCTGCCTTACCAGCATATTGCTTGTACCTGGTACAGATAACCATACCTCGACACTGTCTCCAGATGAGTTAATGTTGAGACTCATAATTATGTTCCTAAAATAACTTTCAAAAATCTTGGTGTTACAGTAAGTAACTGGACTAATAAAAGTTGGGCATTGGGCATTGAGCATTTTCTCTAGCAAGAGAGGTTTTCACCTGGGGTAACACCTAACACCCCGGTAAACTGCTGGTAGAGTTGTATTCTATGTTGAGCTTGTGGAGTTTGCTGCCCTTTGCCACATTCAATACCTCCATTAATGATGTTAATGGTCATGCCGAAGCCAGAAGTGCCGATCGCATTGTGGCATGATGCTTTGGGTGGTTGCGGAGTCATCCAAAACCACAAGGCAGTCATGAAGGAAATGGCACTATTCGTTGAGACGAGTTCGGGATGGTTGAGCAGATCCTCTCCGATGGCTTCTCCGCATGCACCGTAGTTATAGTTCCACGACAATTGGATCGGTCCGCGACCATGATAGTTTTTGCCCGCCGCGCATGGATAGCTAGTGTTCATCGGATCGCAGTAAAGGCTTTGCGGGTTTTGCTCTTCAATGTAGTGCAAACCTCCCGTCTCGTGGGAAATGTTGGCTAGGAAAGCAGCTGCTTCGCGTTTACATTGCTCCACTGAACCTTCGTTGCAGAACAGCGAGTACTTCTGAACTGCCATCATTAGACTTTCATAAGTGTAGAAATTATTACGTTGGGGGAATATAGTCTCGTAAGTTTGACGAGACACTAAGCTTGCAAAACCATTGCCTGTACTTCCACCTGTGCTTCCATTCCCAGACTGAGGAATGCATACTTCCTGACCAATTTGTAAATTTTGAACATCTTCTTCCGTAAATGAAGTGCCATCTGGTTTCAGGATTTCATGCCAACGATCGCCACTATTCAACTGTTGTTGGGCAATGTTAAACAGCGTATCTCCCATTTTGATGATGTATGAGCTACCTATTTTACAACTCATGATTCCCCTTTTAAAAAATTAGAAGTGTAATTTTGTGTAATAGACATAGGCGTGAAAAAGATGTAAGGATGCAAGACTGCCGCATCTCTACCAAAACTTTCTGGTAATGTATAATTAGTTTTTGGAGATGTTTAATTGGAATTCAAGTGATTACTTGCAATCTTTTTGTAGTCGTTTAAGAATAGAAAGGACGCGATAACAATAGAGATCGCGATCGCTTTCAAATCTGTTATCTTCCTGTTCGACTGACAAGACCAAATCGAAGTAGTCTTTGCTATCAAGGTTTGCCTAAATTCAATATATGCAATTGCCTCTCACTTGTCATCCACTTTGAGTTGAAATTTTTATTCAATAAAGTGATTGATGAATCAGTCGATCTTAAAATAGAAAGTAAGCTCCAACTAAAGTTGAAATCTAAATTCAAACTTTAGTACAACTTGCTTATAAACTGAGAAATCTATGATATCACGTCTATTTTCGATTAACAATTACAACAATTTCTGTTCCCTGTCCTAGTTGACTCTGAATTTTCAATTGCGCTCCAATGCGCTCTGCCCGTTCGCTCATTTCTAATAAGCCAAACCCCCTACTCAATGGAAATGACAACGTTTGGATCGCGGTAAACTCACCATACCCCGCTTGAGCGCTGTTATCACTGCCTGAGTGCGATCGCTAACATTTAATTTATTGAGAATATTGTTAATATGCGTCTTAATCGTACTCTCAGAAATATGTAAAGCAGCCGCAATCTCCAGATTACTTTTACCCGTTGCCATAAGTTCGAGAACCTCTCGTTCCCGTTTACTCAGTTCTGGACTTTTCATGCGCTCTGCAAGTTTAGCTCCTACCTCTGGGGGAATAAACGATTGCCCGGAGTGTACGGTCTGGATGCAATTTAGCAATTCTTCACGAGGCACATCCTTAAGTAAATAACTCTTAGCACCCGCTTGTAAACCCCGATAAATATCTTCATCACTATCATAAGTTGTCAGGACTATCAGACGGGCGTGAGGAAATTGTTTCCGAATCGCCTTAATAGCTTCCACACCATCCATTTCTGGTATCCGCAAGTCAATTAACGCGACATCAGGTTGGAGTTGAGCAAACATTTCAACAACCTTCCTGCCATTATTTGCCTGACCCACCACAGTTATATTTGCTTCAGGATCGATTTCTAGTATGGCTGCTAGACCCGCCATAACAACTGGATGGTCATCTGCAATTAAGATACGAATGGGGTTTTCCTGGCTCATTAATTGACTCACTTCCTATTGTATTGGTTAATATCAGCAATGCATGCGAAGACATTATAAAGGAACGACAGCAAGGATTTCTGTACCCTCCCCCGGCTGGCTGGTGATGAACAACTTACCCCCCAATCCTTGTATGCGTTCTCGCATCCCCACAAGACCAAAACCTTTTGAACTCTCTAGCTTCGATTGAAATCCGCGACCGTCGTCTCTGACACGCAAACAAATTGCTTGAGATTCAAATGTCAATTCAACATGGATCGCATTGGCTTGAGCATATCTAAGAGCATTTACGATCGCTTCCTGTGCAACCCGTAATAAATTATTTTCTACTTGTTGCGGTAAATCTTTTGGAGCCTCTTCTATCTGACACTGAGTTTTCAATTGCGTACCTACAGTGAGTCTGTTTACCAAACTGGTTAAAGTTTGACTCAAACTACCTTGTTCCAAAATTGGCGGACGAATTGCCAGAACAGAACGCCTTGCTTCTGTCAAACCATCACGAGCTAAACTTTGCGCTTGCGTGATGTGTGTTCGTGCTTTGGAATCTTCCGGTATCACAACCTTTGCTGCTTCCATATGCACAACAACACCCGTCAGTACTTGAGCAAGAGTATCGTGTATTTCGCGAGCAATACGATTGCGTTCCTCCAGAATAGAAGCCACTTCAGCTTGTTTGCGCTCGGTAATATCTTGACCGATATTAATAATCATACCATTGGATAGCCGAATACTTGCCCAAGACGTATCCACGTAACATCCAGAGCGAACTTTGGTTTGAAAGTCCTGCCATTTACCACTAGCCGTTGCTATATGTTTCAAAGCCAAAGCCCGATACTCGGTATCGGGATAACATTCTGCTAACAAATCAATATTGTCTATCTCATTTTAAGACCAACCTAAAACCCCTTCTAACTCCCGATTCACTAATTTAATATTGTTTTGTGCGTCAAAAAGCGCTACCATCACGGGAATGTTATTAAAAATTGTTTGCAAGAGTTCTTTCTGTTCTTGGAGTACCTCTTGCTTGCGCTCTATCTCAAGCGTGCGATCGATTACCTGCTGTTCTAAAGTTTGGTTGTAATCAGCTAGCAATTTCTGTGCCTGTTTGCGTTGTGTAATGTCTTGAAAAGCCGCGATCGCGTGAGCAATTTTGCCTGTCTTATCAAAAATCGGCGTACTTGAAACTTCCAGAGATATAATTTTACTAGGATGGTGAAGCTCCATATCATCCACTTGAACCGTTTCACCTGCCAGAGAGCGCACGGTAGGCAATAACTCTGTAGGATATAACTCTTTAGTTCCGGCGATATAAGCTTGATAAGTTTGTGCCAGTTGTTCGATTTTCGCTTCTGGTAAAGTGTTGATGTTGCACAACTCCATAGCTTTTTGATTGGCGTAGGTAGTTCGTCCCGACACATCGTGTACAATAACGCCAACAGGCATAGCATTGATAAATTGTGTCAACTGGCTCTTTTGTTCCGTAACCTCAGCATAGAGTTTGGCATTAGTAATCGAAATAGCAGCCTGACCAGATAATAACTGTATCACTTGCAAGCGATCGGCACTAAAAGCACCAGTTGTGAGATTATTCTCCAAATAGACAATACCACTGAGTTGACCTTGATTAATCAAAGGCGTACACAAAATAGATTGAGGTTGGTGCGATTGAACATAAGGATCGCGAGTAAAATGTCCCTCTTGAGTGGCATTATTTAACACTAAACTTTCCCGAGTGCGAACGACATAATTAATAATAGAGACGGGTAAATTATTTTTAATCGGAATAGATTGCAACACTATTGTAGCAAGAGCCTTTCCACCCATTTTTATATCAATTTCACCAGAAGCTTCAATCGCCCATTCGCCTTCAGGTTCCAACGGATTCACAGAACGTAAAATGAGACAACCTGTTTGCGCTCCTGCATTCTCAATCAAAATCTTCATCAAAGAACTCAGTAACTTTTGCAACTCCATTTCACCCGAAATTGCGAGTGAAGCTTTCATGACAGTTGCTAAATCCAAAGCTTCTTTCGAGCATTGGTCTGCAACATAAGAATGTAGAGTGCGACTTGCTGATGGTAATTGAGCCAATAATTCTGGGTATTTAGCTTCTAAATCAACAACTTTCGCTTTAGCCCCCCAACACTTATAGCAGTAGTGTGCTTCTATCATATACGCACGAGCAATTTTTGTTCTACCACGTGCCAGATAAAACTTCGCTGCTAGCTCATAAGCTAACGCTTCTTCTTGAAGATACTCGTTATCCCTTGCACCTTGAATGGCTCGTTCATACAACTCCTCAGCCTCCAGAATTTTCTCTAACACTCGCGCTTTTTCAGCTTCTACCAGATCGTATTTGTGTTGAAAATTCATTGGTGCATAAGTTGCCCATTTTTGCATCTTATCTTGATTCAGGCTAATCCGATTCATCCAAACTTCTTTTTGTGGAGTAGAAGCTTCAACAAATGCCCCTAAATGTGCTAGAGAGTCGTAAAAATAAAATATAGCAACAGCCACCCGTGCGATCGCACCATCTAAATATTGTTCTGCCATTATTCCGTTATTAACGGCATGATGGTAATTGCCAAACAGATAAGTTAAGATAAGTTTATTCAAATAATAGAATAGAATTTCACTGCGATCGTTCACTTCAATAGCACGAGACAGCGATCGCTCTTCATTGTACGCAACACCAATTAAACAGTTAGGGTTTTCAGCCCGCCCCAGTAAATTAAGAACGGACTGCCAAAGAATTGCAATCCAATTCAAAGGGCTTTCCCGCCTAACTCGATCGATAACTTGACTGTAAATGGCTATTTCCTGTTCTAGCCCCGTCAGTTCGCGACCAATAAAATAGAGATGTTCTGAAATATGAAATCCACAATAGCCTACATATTCAAAACTTCCTGTTTCCACTGCACTTTGATAACTCTCCAGCAAAATTGGAACTGACTCCTTAAGATGTTCTTGCCAATGCATGACAGAAGCACAAAAGGTAGTATATATTTTAGCCTTAACTTCCTGAGAATTTAATTGTTTGGTCAAATTTAAAGCTAATCTTCCAAATTTATAACCAGCTTCAATATTCCCAATGATTCCACACAAAATAATACCATAGACAACATAACCGTGAGGCGACAAAGTTGCATTACCATATTGAATAGATAAATTCACCTCTGATAATGAAACTAACAAAAATAAGTTAGGAGCAGCAATAAATGTTAGGGAAGTTATGCTAGACAAAATCCGCATAGCAGCTAATGGTTCAGCCTGAGTCATTTCTCTTAAATGAATCAAATCTGTTATTTCTTGGAAAGCTAAAAGAGAAGAAGTTTTTTCCAGTTCTCTTTGAATATCCAACGGACTCGGTTCTTCAGGTAATCTCACACCCAATCCTTCAAGCACCATAAGTCCGATTTTAATAGCTTGTTTTAGATTCCCTTGAGATGCAGCTGCTTGGATTTTGACATCATAAACTTTTACTTCATCAAAAACTGTTTTAGCATTATAGTGAATAACAGAAGCCAATTGTTCCATACCAGTAAAGTTTCCACACAAGTACTCTACCTCTGCTGCTGATTCATATAAAGCTAAAGTTAAGCCATAGTTGGTGCGCCAGCCGTCAAAATCCAAGAGCGATCGCCCGCTCTTAAAATATTTGACAGCAGCATTATAAGCTGTTGCTGTTTTAGCCTTATGACCCGCTATTAAATTCAATTTAGCAATGTCATCTAGTTCCTTTTGAGATAAATTATGCGGTGTCTCCATAACACCTAAATTCAAATGATCTACTATTTTAAAAATTTTATCTAGTAAATTTTCCGGCTGACAGTTTTGCAATAATAACCGACCAATTTGTAAATGAACGACTTGTTTTTTAGAATCATCAATTAAAGCATATGCTGCTTGTTGCACCCGGTCGTGCAGAAACTTGAAATCTTGAATTAATAGTTCCTCATCTAATTCAGAAGCAGGCAAAATCACTCTCAGGTGAACAGCTGCTACCAAATCTTGAAAAATTTCGCTCTTAGGTTTTTCACCGATAACAGATAAAGTAGTCAAGTCAAAATCAGCCCCTACACAAGCCGCCAGACGTAAAACCTGCTGTGTAGGAGCGGGTAATTTCTTCAACTTATCAATCATCAACTCTACGACATTATCAGTTATACCCTTAGCTTCAATCTGAACCAGATCCCAATGCCAAAAAGTAGGAATTACAGGCGCAGTCCCTTGAACCCCAGTCAGATTAGGGAGTTGAGTAGCCGTTAATGCGTTATAATTAAAGGCGATCAAATTTTCCAAATACAGTGTTTTGAGAAACTCATTCACAAAGAAGGGATTACCATCAGTTTTACGCAGAACCAACTCTGCAAAAGGTTTCACCGTACTGATATCGCTATGTAAAGTTTCAGCAATAAGTTGAGCAATTGGTTCTAGCGTCAAAGGTGTCAAAGTAATAGAATTAACAACCGCCCCTTGTTTTCTCAGTTTCTCCACCGTCATCATCAAAGGGTGGACAGCCCCACCATAGCGATTTAAGCGATCGTGCGCCTCCAAACTATCATCCTTCTCCACTTCATTATTCCGATACGCCCCGATAAGAAACAGATACTGCATTTGTGCATCCGTCATCATCAACTCAATCAACTTCAAAGTCGCCAAGTCCGCCCACTGTAGATCGTCCAAGAAAATAACCAAAGGATGTTCTCTAGAAGCAAAAACTCGAAGAAAACTTTGAAAGACGTGATGAAACCGATTTTGCACTTCCGCCGATCCTACATCTGCAAGAGGCGGTTGTTTGCCAATAATAAGTTCTACTTCCGGAATGACATCAATAATAACTTGACCGTTAGCACCTAGAGCCATTAAGAGTTGTTCGCGCCAATGTTGCAGACTCGCTTTCTGTCAACAATTGTCGCACCAATCCAACAAAAGCTCCTACCACTGCTGAATAGGGAATATTGCGTCTAAATTGGTCAAATTTACCTGAAATAAAATAGCCACGCTTTTCTGTAATTGGCTTATAAATTTCTTGTACCAGGGCTGACTTACCTATACCAGAGTAACCAGCAATTAACATCATTTCAATTTTAGGTTTTGGATTTGAGATTTTGGATTCCCAGTCTTGTAGATGAGCAATACCTTCTTGCGTTTCTGCTTTCTCCGGATATGCTACGCGCACAAAAGCTGCTAGTAAAGCTTGAATTTCCGCCTCTCGCCCATAAAGTTTTTGGGGAATTTGAAACTTATCGGAAATATCAAAAACTCCCAATTGAAATTCTTCAATTCGACCTGTGGTTTCTAGTTGCCTTTTACATTCCTCCAAGTCTGCTATGATACCTCTAGAGCTTTGATAGCGCTCCTCGGCATTCTTTGCTATCAACTTCATAACAATGTCAGAAACAGCTTTCGGACAGGCCATCCCTCGAATTTCATGAGGTGGTACGGGTTGTTTGGCAATATGACAATGTACCAATTCCAACATTTCTGTTGTTGTAAAGGGTAATTGTCCTGTCAGCAATTGATAACAAGTGACTCCCAAGGAGTAGAAGTCAGTGCGGTAATCTAACGAGCGGTTCATCCGTCCCGTTTGTTCTGGCGATATATAGGGAATAGTACCTTCTATGTCATTGGGATTCTTAAATGTTGGATTGGAGTAGCTGAAGCTAGTTGCAATGCCAAAGTCAATAATTTTAACAATTCCAGTTTTTGGATTCAGAACGATGTTGCTTGGGTTAATATCTTTATGAATAATGTGAGCGGCATGAATTTCCCCAAGAATCTGCGTTATTTGTATAGCAAGGCAGAGAAATTCCAGTAAGGGCATTGGACAGTATGCACTTGGCAATTCTTTCATCCATTTGTGTAAAGACTCGCCGCCGAAATCTTCAAAAAGAATGACCAAAGTTCTTTGATAGGTTTGTTGGCTGTAAGCTGCGATCGCGCCAGAGATATTTAACGAGCGAGCAATCTCATATTCCTGCTTGTAGCGAGCGATGGCGGATCGGGTAGGATAGTCTTGCTTGAGAACTTTGAGGATAACTGGTATATTCTCAGATTGTAGAACACCTCGATACACCAGAGAATCGGCGCTCTCATAAATCTTTGCTTTAACGGTAATATCATTTAGAAACATCATGTAATCAGTTACCAGTGAGCAGTGACCAGTGAACGATGGTTGATAAACCCAACTACCCGACCATAATTTGTCCTATATTTTTCAACAAACCGATAACTTTTGACCCTCCAAGACAAGACTTGTGACAACAGTTTTGCTTAACTCCCCTGTCCGTAGTAGCGCTCTCGAGCGCATGCATTGTGACTACAAACTAATAACGATTATTGACTACGACCTACTGATGATAACGCAAAACCTCACCCAACCGATAGCTCCCAACACCAATTGTTAAAAAAATCAACTTGCTATCCAAAATCCTTGAAGATCTGCCTTATGTCTGCGAAGATTCCTAAAGATTTTAATTATAACCTAATCTAAAATACACCAAGCCCTACTGTTCCGGTGCGGAATTGAAAGCACACAAACTACTAGAAAAACTGGTAGCCCCTACATCCGAGACTGACTATCACGCGGTGTAAAGCGGGGGTGAAAGCAGGAATAGGCGGTAATAGCTGAAAGCACCTACTGCAAGCAGGGGCTAGTAACTGTCACTTAATTACTATCACTACCTACCCAATGCTACCCTTTTTGAGGAGGTTCGTTTACCTCGTTAACTTCAGGGGAAAAGCCCTTATGGATGCGATCGATACGATCGCTCGGTTTAGGAGCTACAGAGACAGCCCAGCATCTGTAGGTGAGACTTTAACTCTTACCAATAACGTAGTCAATTAAGACTAAATCGCGGTCAGCTAACTAAAATGCACTAGGCACGAAGCCCCGTCACTAAGCGTGCAGGGTGCTGACAGTACAGCATTCTTTTCATCCTCGATTAACAATTACAACAATTTCTGTTCCCTGTCCTGGTTGACTCTGAATTTTCAATTGCGCTCCAATATGCTCTGCCCGTTCGCTCATTCCTAATAAGCCAAACCCGCCACTCAATGGGATACTACCCACACCAAAGCCCCGTCCATCGTCTTTAACCCGCAAAATGCACTGGGCATTGTCATACGCTAACTCAACCCGAATTTCGCTAGCACCTGCATACTTAATTGCATTGGTCAATGCTTCCTGTCCAATTCGGAGTAAGTTATTCTCCACTTCGGTAGGTAAGAGATAGGCAGTCCCCTGAACCTCGTTATAAATCAGAGCAGTATCGGTTGTAGCTCGCATTTGAGTCACGAGGCGATGGAGGGCGCTTGATAAATCGCCTTCCTCTAGCAACTGAGGACGCAATGCTGCCACCGACCGACGAGCCTCAGCTAGTCCGGTTCGTGCCAATTCCTCGATTGTGTCCAAGTGAGCTCGGGTTGCTTCTAAATTATCCGTTAGCACTAGGGTTGTAGCACCTACATGGATAAGAATGCCTGTAAAGGCTTGCGCTAATGTGTCGTGAATTTCTCGCGCCATGCGGTTGCGTTCTTCAATAATGGATGCTTCTTCAGCTAGTTTGCGTTCGCGTAGCTCGCACTCAAGCCGTTCGCTGATATCTTGTCCAATACCAACAAACAGGCGATTAGAAAGCCGAACATTTGCCCATGAGGTGTTTACAAGGCGCTCGCCTTTGGTTTTAATTTTTAAGTCTAACCATTTTCCAGAGGCTGTCAACATATGGTCTAAAACTTGCTGATGCTCCTCTTGATTGGAGCAGCATTCAGCAATCAGATCAATATGATGCAAATCTGTGGTTGACCACCCCAAGATCTGTTCTAGCTGACGATTAACGAATTCTACTCGCCCCTGTGCATCATAAAGAGTAATCATCACGGGGATGTGGTCAACGATGGTTTGTAAGAGTTGTTTCTGCTGACTCACCTTTTCTTGTGCTTGTTTTCGTTCAAAGATTTCCTGTTCTAATCTTAGGGTACGCTCTTCCACTTTTTGTTCCAGTGTTCGTGCATACTCCTTCAGATTTTCCCACATCAGGTAGCTACTGCTTGTAATTGCAGATCCCACAATAGCAAGGAGGGGTGGAATAATAATCAGCCACCAACCTGCTAAAAACAGCATATATGTACCGCCTAAAAGAGCAATGCTCAAGAAAAAAACTCCAAATACTGTCCGTCGAGGAGAAGGGGATGTCCAACCTATAACTGCTCCTATAGTTGACCAAAGAACAATCCACAGCCACTCTAAAGCTTCTGCCCAAACATGGAGTAGAGGACGTCCATCTAAAGCGGCACATAACAATTGGCTTGTTAACAAAGCGTGAACTTCAACACCAGCAGGCGCTGTAGTTGGGTCAGTAACGTAAGATGTGAAAAAGCGGTCTTCAATGCTCTCTGCTGTTATCCCAATGATGACAATGCGATCGCGTATCAAATCTCGTGGCATTCGACCCTGCAACACATCCGTCATCGAAATTGTCCGGAAGCCATTTTTCAACCTGGGAAAGTTTGATAAAATTTGATACCCCCCACTGTCAACACTAACATAACCTCCGTCGTTTGGCTGCAATGAAGTAAATACTGCTCGACCTAACCGAAACTGATTCTGATGACTGCCAAGAGGTTGGCGACGGATACCTTCACCCTCAAGATACGTAAATGCTAACTGTGCTCCCAGCGTAGATATCGATTGATTGTCTTGAGTTCTCAAATACAGCAAACTGCGGCGAGTCCTGCCATCGGCATCTAACAGAAGATCGCTTGAACTGACTTGCTCGCGCTTTTTTAAGATAGGTGGTGCTTGAATAATCTGACCTTGAGTCGTTTCGATCGTTTTCTCAATCCCAATTAAATTGGGAGTCGTCTTGAATACTTTGACTAATTCTTGATGACCGGGTTCTACGGGTAAATCTCGAAATATATCAAGACCAATTACTCTCGGTTGTTGTTGTTTGAGCGATGAGATTAAGCGAGCTAGTACTGCATCAGACATAGGCCACCGTCCGATCTGCGTAATATCCGATTCATCAACCGTAACTAGGACAATCCGGGGATCTTCTGGTTCAAAGGGGCGCATACGAAACATCTGGTCAAGCGCCACTAGCTCCAATAACTGTAATGCACCTGTTAGCCGCAAAATCAACAATCCTCCAGCAATGCTGGGAACAGTTATCATAACTCCACGCCATTGCCAAATTTGCCGTTTCAGCTTTGCCCACATAGGATAAATGCAATTGCTCAACGCGAATTGTTTAATTTACGAGCTTTTAGGGACTTCCAAATAAAAAAATATACAACTTTCTCTTGTGGTGCGGGCGTCCCGCCCGCCACCAATATAGAACGGGCGAGGACGCCCGTACCACAAGACGGATAATTTATTCCTTGGAAATCCCTGATTCGGGACTTAATAATCAATATTAGCATCCACTCCACCAGATTGAAGGAATTCGCGCCAAACTGTACTGATGCTTGAGTCATTGGGTTGAGTGCGCCGAGCTTCATATAGGATAAGGAGTGCATCGTACCAAATGTTAGCTTTCTGGTATAGTAAGATGCGTTCCTTGAGAGATGCTTCCTCAATTTTGCGCAAGCGAGTTGGATCGATTTCAGTTCGTTGAACGATGCCTGTGACAGATCGATCTTCAAAGCGATCGCTTGAGTCGCAAATGATGGCAAACGACCACCTATACCGTTTCTGAATCTCTAAAGGCGGTACATTAGATGGTAAGCTGATACGGACAAGTTCAGGAGTCTTGCTTAAGGTTAATGTTGTTCGATATACACCGCTACCACTTTGATTGCGTAAACTAAATTCTGCAGTTTTAGCACTAGTTTTTGGCACGTATACAAAAAATGTTGGACGCTCTGCTAGAGTTAAGGCTGGTTTAGTTGTTGGGCTGAGGGCAGTGAGGAATCGATCTGTTGATGGCGCTTCAGGATCTTGAGGACAAGCCGTTCGGTCGCGCCGTCCTCCTGGTGATGAGCCACGAGGATTCCTCGGTGGTGGTGGAGGCTTGGACTGTCCAATCTTGCTCTGTGAGACGGTCGGCAGTTCTCCTGCATCTAGTTCTGATGCCAAAACATTGGGTGCGAGCGCCATTGGGGCGCTAAGGGCGATCGCCAATTCAAAAGCCAGGGCAACTCCGAGGTAAATACTACAGAGTAAGGTTTTTCTGCAATACATAGTGTTAAGTAACTGGACTAGATTAAATACACTCGAAAAGGTTGGGCAATGGGCATAGGGTGAAGCAAAAACACTATTGAAATTGATTATGCCCAATTACTTAATTACAGCCAATTTCCTAAAAGAACAAACGGTACCCAGTAATAAGGAGAATTGTAATCTTCTTGGTGTAACAAAGCAACTTGAGCGCGACGCAGAGCTTCGGCTTTCGTAACTCCCGGTTTACTTAACTGATGGTAGAACTCAATCATCAGTGATGCTGTAGAAAGATCGCTAACCGACCACAAGGAAGCAATCGTGCTTCGCGCTCCTGATTGTACCGCAAAACCAGCCATTCCTAATGCCGCCCGCCGATCGCCAGCTGCTGTTTGACAAGCACTCAGTACCAGCAATTCGATGGGGCTGAGTTTTCCCTCTCTAGAACGCAGCAGCTGATTCAATTGTTTGACACTGATAGGTTTAAGCGTATCAGCGACAAGCAAGATCGCTCCAGAGGGGGTAGTGCGCCATCCTGTTGCTTCTACCAGCATCATTGGAGAACTGCGTTCGCTTTGGGAGCGAGAAGCCCAAGCCGGTAAAGAATTCTCTGAGGAAGAATTTTGGGGTGGGCGATCTACTGTTAACCGGCGTCGGTCTTGCCAGTCGGCATCATCGTCCAATTCCTGTTCGGGAGTCAGGGGCAAACCACCCCGCCCAGTCGTGACGAAGGAATTGCCTTCGCTAGCGGTACAGCCAGTAGCAATCAGGCTGGATGAATCAATGACAGTTGTGGGCAGTGCGACTAAGCCGGAGGAGGGGTCAAGTCGTTGGATGTTGAGTTGGACAGTACCACTTAAAGTGGAGTTAGCTCCTGTCGCGGTGATGTCGCTACTTGGAGTATCTTGGGGGCGAAACTGAATGCCAAAGATACCTCGGGCATTAATCGTCACGTTCCCGCCACGAGCATTCACAGAATTAGCACGAATGTCGCTATTTTCGCCCTCGACGGCGATGAGTGAGGACGTATGAATCTTAATGTTGCCACCGTTACCAGTGCCATCTCGAACTACAAGTTGGCGAGTTGACACGGCAATATTACCTCCAAGTCCACTCCCGATTGTTTCAGTATTCAACCCACCCCTCAACTGACCACTAGGGCTGATGCCACTCAGTTCCAAAGAATCGGCAGCATTAACCCGCAGACTTCCCGCCGCTTGCCCGCCTTGATTTTGAATTAGTAGGAGTGAGCCATGCAAGAGCGAAACTCGATTGCCCTGCACTTGAATTGAGCCACCTGGTGAACCACTGGCATCAGCTAATGCCTGCCGCTTTAAATGAATATCGCCAAACGTTTGGATACCAGGATAGCCCAAAGCAAATCCTGCACCCAAGTTCACAATTCCATCCCGCACGCTGCCTAACTCAATCCTTCCTTGCTCTGCCGTCAGCACACCTCCTTGGATATCAATGTCTCCCCCAATCAATGCCAGGGTTTGTCCTGGTGGCACTTGCAAACCTGTTAAGGCATTTCCTCTAACTAGAGGAGTGATGACAGGAGTAGTCCCTGATAAGTTGTACCCATTCCCCTGTACAGCAATCTGCCCTGGATTTGCTCCCATCTGCAAGCCAACGGGAACGCTGACGGTCAATAGCGGTGCAGTTTGGGGATTGGTGGCGCTATAGTAAAAATTATCGGTAAAGTTGATGCTGTTAGCGCTACTGGCAACAAACGAGCCACCAATATTGAGTCGCGCTCCTGCACCAAAGATAATCCCATTGGGATTGAGCAAAAATAGATTGGCTCTGGCATTTGCTCGAATTACACCATCAATCTTCGAGATTGTCCCTCCTGTGACACGAGTGAAAATATTCTCCACATCATCTGCATTGTTGAAGTAGGCAGAACCGAATGGCGGTACTGAAAACTGGCTGAAGCTGTGGAACAGATTGCTACCCCGTCTTGCCCCGCCATCAATCTGATAATTGACATTGCCCGTGACCAGCGAGCGCTCGGACGTTGGCAGTGTGTCATCTGGAATCACTTGAGCGGCGAGCGGTTGGTGACAACTGAGTCCCCACACAGCACTGCCCATCAAAATCCATGTTTTGAGATGCCACTCGCTCATCAGGTCTGCCTCCAGTCTGGCAATGCTCAAAGTACTCTCAATTAGAAACAAATGAAATGCACCTTGAGTTCATATTAAGTAGTTTTTCACTCTCCCTCCACTAATGAGAGTTTGCTTACTTTTCTCTTCGTTCTGGCGCGATCGTCTGTAACCTTTGCACTGATTACACAGGAATGAGTTGTAGCCATGACGTGAGAAATTGAAAAAACCAAACTATGTAACGAAAAGTAAAATCTTTGTATTTAGCTTGTAGTAGCGCTTCAGCGCTAAAGCTCAACTACAAACTAGTGATGATTATTTGCACCGACTTACTTATCAAAACCTTTGTATTTATTTAGCCAGTTTTTTGAAGATAAAGGAAAGGAATTGAAATTTTATTAGGAGAACAGGTGAAAGCCGAGCAGATAAATAACGATAAAATTGGTAGAGTAATGGATAAGTTGTATCAATATGGATTGAATAAGTTCTTCAGAGAATTCGCTCGTTACAAATTGACAATCCCTCGTTTAACAGCAACAATCACCGCTTGAGTGCGATCGCTCACCGACATTTTACTTAAAATTCGATTAACATGAGATTTTACAGTACTTTCACCGATAGTTAAAGCAGTCGCAATGTCTAAATTACTCATTCCCTGTGCCATTAAACGGAGCACCGCTAGCTCTCGCTCGCTCAGTTCTGGATTGCTCATGCGCTGCACTAGTTTTGCACCCACCGATGGTGGAATATACTGCTCGCCGCCATGAATTGTACGAATTGCACTCAGAAGCTCGTTAGGTTTAGCATCCTTGAGCAGGTAGCCTTGAGCACCCGCATTTAGTCCGCGATAGATATCTTCATCGCTGTTGTAGGTTGTGAGTACAATAATCCGAGCCGATTGAAATTCAGCACAAATAGTAGTAATTGCTTCAACTCCTCCCATCTGTGGCATACGCAAATCCATTAGTGTGACATCCGGTTGATGTTCTCGAAACAGATCGATCGCGTGTTGTCCATCTTCTGCGTGAGCTACGACAGTCATTTCTGGATCGTGGTTGATGATGGCTGCCAATCCTTGCCTGACAATGGAATGATCGTCAACAATTAGAACGCGAATTGTAATAGATTGACTCATCTTTACTACCTAATCCTCATACACCAACTTAACATGAATGAAGCTAGCATGAGCATATTTGATGGCATTAGTTAATTGTTACATTTCTTAACTTCACTACCACTACCTCTCTTCATAATTGGCAAAGGTGTTGGTTAAAGTTGGAATCCAAATTACAACTTTAGATGGAGCTTATCTTCTATTTTAAGATCGACAGATTCATCAATCACTTTATTAAATAAAAAGCTCAACTTAAAGTGGACGACAAGTGAGAGGCAATTGTATATATTGAGTTCATGCAAACATTGATAGCAATACCCGTTGTTATATTCTAGCGAGCAGTATTCAGATGATTTATAACGGCATCATAGGAAGAATTTAATATGGCAAGAACACACCAATGGACAGACCAGCAGGTTGAAATCACGATTAGTACTTTTCTACGATTTGGAGTGACTCTAGCAGTAGCGATCGTTGTTGTCGGAAGTATCCTGTACTTGGTTCACCACGGTTATGAGACTCCTGAAGAGCGCGTTTTTCGAGGAGAACCAGCAGATCTGCGCCCTCCGGGTAACGCTACGCAATGTAGGCTATGCCCGTTAGGGCTATACGCCAGTCCCCTACGGCGGGAGACCCGCCTACAGGACTGGACTCACCGTTTTTTCTCGTCCTAATGTCAAGCACTCAAGAGCATAGAGAAGCAAATACCAGATAAAATGGATTCAAGTTATCACTGCTGAACCGTTGACTGTCTGTAAGTTTGAAGTGCTACAATTGATTGTCGATGGATATAGAAATTCCATTATTGCCGCTAATGTTAATTGAACGATATTAGGAAGTAGTCAGTCGAGCGTGACGGTAGAACCAAGGTCGCAAAATGAACCAATCGCGTTTAAGGGCATGGGTTTTGACGGGTAATATCATGAGTGCATTGCTTTGTGCTCAATCGACCGCCGCGCAAGTCGTTCCTGATACCACGTTGCCAGTGGGGGAGCGATCGCTGGTCACAGGCAATGGCAATGTGCAAATTGATGGTGGAGCCAGACGGGGTGACAATCTCTTCCACAGCTTCAGTCAGTTTTCTATCCCCATGGGGGGGACTGCCTTCTTCAACAATGCGGTTGATGTGCAGAACATCCTGACACGTGTTACAGGTCAGTCAATCTCGAATATTAACGGCTTGATTCGGGCGAACGGCACGGCAAACTTATTTTTGATTAACCCAAATGGAATTATCTTTGGACCGAATGCCCGCTTGAATATTGGTGGCTCGTTTGTGGCTAGTACAGCCAGCAGCATTCAGTTTGCGGATGGCACAGAGTTCAACGCGGTCAATCCTTCGGCTCCTCCTCTATTGACCATTAGTGTGCCGATCGGCTTGCAGTTCAACGGTGGGCAAGGAGATATTGTTGTGCAGGCTCCTGTTCCTAATAATCCGTTCACTGAAGTTGGCAATGCCGGTCAGCTTCTCAGTACAGCCCAGCCCAACGACGCGATTGATGGCACAACCTTTAACACAATCTCTGGCAATTTTGCCAATGGCGACGATGTTGACCTGTACAAAGTGACCTTAACCAAAGGTGTGCCATTCACGGCGACCACGGTGAATGGCACTAAGCTGCCATTGGACACTCAGTTGTTCTTGTTCAATGGCAGTGGCTTGGGTTTGTCTAGTAATGATGACACGGCTGACGCCGTGCTATTACGATCGACTGTACCCTTGAACCAACCCTTCATCCCGGCTGCCTCTGGCATCTATTACCTGGGCATTTCCCTTGTCCCTAACAACCCCCTCAGTCCCCAGGGTTACATCTTTGGCAGTTCGGGTGCGCCGAACGGTTCAGGCTCCGAGTTACCCTTGAGTGGGTGGGATGCGAAGAATAACCTCAGCGGCAGCGCTAGTTATACGATTACTCTCAACCCTCACACGCCGCTTCAGGTGCAACCGGGCAAAACGCTAGCGCTGGTGGGTGGCAATGTCACGATCCAGGGGTCAAATTTGCAGGCTCCTAATGGTCGAGTCGAGTTGGGAGGAGTCGCCCAGTCGGGACGGGTGGGGCTGAATGTGGATGGCAACAACATCGCTGTGAGTTTTCCCAATCAAGTCGTGCGAGCTGATGTCTCCTTAAGCGAGGGTAGTGGCATTGACGCGACAGGAATCAGTGGCAGTATCAGAATTCTTGCCCGAAACATTGATATCTCTAGAAGTGTGCTTCAGATGGGAATTCCCAGCGCTTCAAGATTACCCGGTACCCAAAGAGATCTGGATCTGAATGCAACGGGCTTGCTCACAATCAGTGATAATAGCTTCTCGATCAACCTATTGAATGGACAGGGAAAGCTCGGCAACATCAATCTAACAGCAGGCGATCGCGTTTCTTTGGATAGCTCTAGTGTACACAATACGGTGCAACTAACGGGCATCGGTAACGCTGGTGAGATTAACATCACCACCGGGTCGCTTTCTCTGACTAATAACGCTCAACTGCGTTCGGAGATAAGTGGGCAGGGAAACGCAGGCAGCATAAATATTAATGCCCGCGATGCCGTCTCTTTTGACAACAGTAGAATCTACAACAATGTGCAATCGACTGGTATTGGCAATGCTGGCGAGATCGACATCACTACAGGGTCATTTTCTGTCAGGGGCGCTGGGCTGACTTCGTTCTCGAATGGACAGGGAAATTCCAGCACTGTGAATATCAATGCCCGCGATACCGTCTCCTTTGATGATTTCGGTAGTATATTGACTCTGGTGCAATTAACAGGTGTCGGTAATGCTGGCGATATTAACATCATTACTGGCTCATTTTCTCTTGAGCAGGGTCAGCTATCTTCCTACGGGACTGGTCTGGCAAATGCAGGCAATATCACTATCAATGCCCGTGACACCGTTTCTCTCACACAAGGTGCTTTCTTGTCTAGCAGGGCGTCTGCACCGAAAAATTCAGGCAGCGTGAACATTAATGCTGGCAATAGCGTCTCTCTTGACGGCTTTTCTCAAGTCAGTACTAACTTCGGTATCAACATCACTACAGGCGACTTTTCTCTCACCCGTGGCAGTGTTCTAAATTCCTATACATCGGGACAGGGAGATTCAGGCAGCGTGACGATTAACGCTCGCGATCGCGTCACTATAGATGGTGAATCGGATCTGTTATATGGTACATTCCGATCGACCAGCCAGATATTCACATACGTGTCTTCAAGTCCTACTCGTCGAGGAGTGGGTCGAGGCGGAGATGTTAGCATCACGACTGGTTCGCTGTTTTTGACCAATGGGGGGGCTATCAATACCTTCACGCAAGGGCAGGGCAATGCTGGTTATGTCACCATCAATGCTCGTGACGCGGTTCAGATTAGTGGCACAGCTCCTAGTTATCTTAGTTATTCTCCTCCTACTTCTCCTAATAGTGACTATAGCGCTTATAGTGGGGTGAGGACCTCAGCGGAGTTAGGCTCGGTGGGAGACGGAGGGAACGTGAGCATTACCACAGGAACACTCTTTGTTTCTGATTCTGGGACAATCAACACAACTGCTCAAGGGCAAGGTAGAGCGGGGAATATCCAGATTCGGGCGAGTAATGCAGTCTCGTTTAATGGAGGCAATGCCATCAGTACCCTTGGGCAAGGTGCGGTGGGTAGAGGTGGTGATATTGCTGTTGAAGCGCGATCGCTCTCAGTCCTGAATAACGCTCAATTCTCAGCGTCCACCGCTGGCAATGGAAATGCGGGCAATATTACAGCCAGTGCGGATACGGTGAATGTGAACAGCGGCGGGCGACTGCTCACCACAACATCCAGTAACAGTCGAGCAGGCGACATCACGGTAAAGACTCCAAACTTGCAATTATCAGGCGCAACCAGTGGTCTCTTTGCTGACACAACTAGTGCCGGGAACGCGGGTAATTTAACGATTCAGCCACGCGGGAATGGTCAACGTGTCCGTGTGAATCTTCAGGACGGGGCACAAATTTCTGCCTCTACCTCTAGCAGTGGTCGTGGGGGAGATCTGACGCTCGCCGCGCCTGAATCCATCACGCTCACGGGAAATGGTTCTATCATTGCGGCAGGAACAGGAGGCAGCGGCGCGGGTGGAAACTTAACTCTCAAAACGGGCACATTTAACATTCAAAATCAGGCAGAAGTGACGGTCAGTAGTTCCGGGACTGGGCGTGCAGGCACTTTGTTTGTAGACGCCGATCGCGTCTCCCTCAACAATCAAGGCAGTATCCGCGCTGACACCACTGGTGGTGGCGGGAATATTAATGTGCGATCGCCCTTCATCCTTCTCCGCAACGGCAGTAACATCACTACGAATGCGAGGGGCAGCAATATTCCCGGTGGTAACATTGGCATTGATACTCGCTTCTTAGTTGCGGTACTCAGTGAAGACAGCAATATTAGCGCCAACTCCGAAGATTTTCGCGGCGGCAATGTTCGCATTAATGCCTCTTCCATCTTCGGCATTCTACCCGATCTAATTTCCACTCCCTTGAGCGACATCACTGCTACAGGTGCGACATCTGCCTTGGGCGGCACAATTGATGTCACCACTGCTGGCATTGACCCCACCTCTGGTTTAGTGGTACTACCGACCGACCTAGTCGATTCATCAGGGTTGATTGCTCAAGGGTGTTCAGCCAACCAGGGTAACTCCTTCGTCATCACAGGTCGCGGTGGTTTGCCGCCCAATCCCGAACAACAGTTAGACGATGATGCGGAGTGGAGCGATCGGCGCAGGCTGGTCGTGGCTGGGAGAGAAAGACAAGCAGACAAGGGGACACAGGGACACGGGGAATCACTCGCAACCCGCTCCGCGTCCTCGATCCCCTACCCCCCAATCATGGAAGCAACTGGCTGGCAGAGAACACCCACGGGAGAAATCCTCCTGGTTGCTAACTCATCTAACCCAGCCGTGCAGAATTCAATGCATCAACTAGCTGCCTGCAACGGTAGGCAGTGAACCCTTGAGCTAAAATTAACCCCTTCTCATGCAATCGCTGCATTGGCACTACCAATTAACGACAAACTCCAGAGTAAGTTTGCCCTGCATGAGTTAACTGCCATTTAGAGTAATCATTTTTTAGTTTAAAAGTTACTGGTGTCCCAGTTTGAGTTTGACCTTTAAACTCATTATTACCCGTCAAATTTGTTTTAGCGAGCGCCACTGGTTCTAATTCTGGATTCGTTATGGACTCAGACTCAATGTTTGTTACCGAGACACTTTGTTTTTTCTTATCAAGAATCAGCAAATCACTTACTGTAATCTCAGACTGAGTTTCAAGCATTGTTACGGATACTGGCTGTTTCTTCTTAAACGTATTACCATCAATTAAAGAAGTATAAAAGTAAACTTGTCCCCGTCCTTCTTTCTTCTTTACAATACAGATAATACCGTCATCAAGACTAGGGGAAGCAGCAAATGAAGGCAGCAATGAACTTGATACCATAACAGTTGTTAAGGTAGTAATATAAGCTGTCTTACTAAGTAATCGAATCATTTTTTACTGTTATGTTAATATTTTCTAGCTTTGATTATTTGAGCCATTCTCTCAAATAGAATTTAAGGCTTTAAAGGCTCGTCACTTACTAATATTATGTAATGCAATCAAAATGTGTACTAGTCAAGATAAGCTAGTTAACTGGAAAATTCAGTTACTCATTAGCAGTTCATAGCGGAGTCTAGAACGCTGGTACAGTAGTCAAAGCAGGAGCAAAAAACACGTTTCCTCTCTGCTGTAAACCCTGATATTGCGTTAATGTAGAGACCGTCTAAAATTTTGTCAGCGCAATTGTTACCATGACTTTGGAGAGATTACGGCTCTTGCTTTGATTGGCGTGTAGAACAATATTCAAACAAGATAAAATTTTCTGTAACTTGTTTTTAACATAACTATCTTGCCTATTCAAATCAAGAAATTTAATTGATGATAAATAGAGTTGCTGTACTCAAGCAAAGCTGACAAGCCAAAGTTAAGCTTCATTCCAAAAGAAGTAAAACTAAGCTAAACAAGCTTTAGATTTACTAGACGTGCTTTGCAACTTTTTTAGTCACTTTGACATAATAAACTGTCTATTTAGTGTCATAAAAACCCTCTGTTCTTAGCTGCATTAGCAAAAGTTACAGATTAACTATGACTACAATTCGCATTGAAACTGATAGCCTTGGCAAAGTTGAGGTTCCCACAGACAAACTTTGGGGAGCGCAAACGAGCGCGATCGCTCGAACACTTCAGCATCGGAGACGACTTAATTCCACGGGAAATGATCCTTTCCTATGCAGTGCTGAAGAAAGCAGCCGCGATTGTCAATCATCAAGCAGGACGATTGGGTGACGAACAAAAGCACCTTATTTGCGAGGTTTGTGACGAGATTTTATTAGGTCAACATCCAGAGCAGTTTCCTTTGCACGTGTGGATGACCGGAAGCGGCACTCAATTCAACATGAATGTCAACGAAGTGATTTCCAATCGTTGCTGTCAATTAGCAGGAAATCCACTCGGCAGTAAGACACCTGTGCATCCGAACGATCATGTGAATATGTCCCAGTCATCTAACGACTCATTTCCATCAGCAATGTACATTGCGGCAGCGCAGGGAGTGAATGAGAAATTGATCCCTGTAGTGAAAGAATTACGCGATTCCCTCAATGAGAAAGTAAAAGCATGGAAAGAAGTTGTTAAGATTGGTCGCACCCATCTACAAGATGCCACCCCTCTGACATTAGGTCAAGAATTTTCTGGCTATGTAGGACTGTTGGATGATAACCTGGAGCGTTTAACTGATAGCTTAAAAGGGGTCTATCGGTTGGCATTAGGGGGAACCGCAGTTGGAACAGGAATTAACTCAACACCTGAATTTGCAGAAGCCGTAGCCGCAGAAATTGCCCAGCTAACAGGGCTACCTTTTGTTACCGCTCCCAACAAGTTTACGGTGCAGGGCAGCCATGATGCACTGGTGATGCTTAGCGGTGCGCTCAAAACTCTAGCAACCTCCTTGTATAAAATTGCCAATGACATTCGTCTTCTGAGCTGTGGACCTCGCTGTGGTTTCCACGAACTAGATGTTCCTGCCAATGAGCCAGGGTCATCGATTATGCCGGGAAAGGTGAATCCTACCCAGTGTGAAGCCCTAGCAATGATTGCAGTGCAAGTGATGGCAAATGATGTAGCGGTGTCGTTTGGTGGAGGAAGTGGCTATCTGGAGATGAATGTTTATAAGCCGCTGATCGTTCACAATATCATGCATTCGATTCGGATTATGACTGATGGATGCCAGAACTTTAGTCGATTTTTGGTGGCAGGAATGCAGGTCAACCAAAAACAGATTAATACTTTTGTCGAGCGATCGCTAATGCTGGTGACTGCTCTGAGTCCGCTCATTGGGTACGACAAAGCCTCGCAAATTGCACACTATGCTCTCGAGCGCGATCTGACACTCAAGGAAGCTGCTCTGAAGCTAGGGTATATTTCTGCCGAGGAGTTCGATCGGGTGGTCGATCCGGCAAAGATGGTTCATCCCTACGTTGCGAAGTAGCGATCGAGCCTTATGCACACCCACACTCTCCGACCAAAGACTTTGTTGCTGCAATTGAAAGCATCAAGCCGACAACGATTATCGGCGTCAGTACGGTCGGGGGTGCTTTCACTCAAAAGGTTGTCGAGACTATGTCGCGGTTGAATGAGCACCCTGTGATTCTAGCGCTGTCGAACCCGACCGAACATGCAGAGTGTACACCCGAACAAGCATACACTTGGTCAAAGGGCAAAGCAATCTATGCTGCCGGGGTTCAGTTCCCGCCAGTTCACTTCAACGGTCAAACTTTCTTACCAGGACAAGCCAACAATTTCTACATTTTTCCAGCAATTGGATTAGCCATCTACGCCACACAAGCCAAGCGTGTCTCCGATGAGATGTTCATTGAGGCAGCAGCAGCAGTCGCCGACCAAGTACCAGTGGAGATGCTAAAACAAGGACTCATTTATCTACTACAGTCGAACATCCTGGAAATAGAGATTAAGACAGCAGTGCGGGTGGCAAAACTAGTGTTTGATAATGGGTTGGCACGGATCGATCGCCCTACCGACATAGAGGCATTCATTCGTCAGCATATTTACAAGCCGGAGTATAAGAAGCTCATTTGAGAGAATCGATCGCTATTGTCGGTGTTAACACTGTCTTTACGATACCGTCGGCAGTTTCAGCGCAAAATCGCGATCGCGGCAGCCCGATAAGGGGCTGCATATGTCCTAGTGTCAAGCAGTTAAGACCATGGTGAAACAAATGCCAGATAAAAATGTTCGCAGCAGGAGAAACTTCCTTATAAAGGTTTTTCTGCAATACAAAGTTACTTTGAATTTGGATTCCAACTTTAGTTGGAGCTTATTTTCTATTTTAAGATCGACCGCTTCATCAATCACTTTATTGAATAAAAAGCTCAACTTAAAGTGGACGACAAGTGAGAGGCAATTGTATATATTGAGTTCATACAAACATTGATAAGTAACTCGACTAAATTAAATACACTCGTAAAGGTTGAGCATAGGGCATAGGGTGAAGCAAAAACACAATAACTCGCAATATTCTAAAGGACTTCCAAATAAAAAAGTTATTAACTTTCTCTTGTGGTACGGGCATCCTCGCCCGTACCACAAGATTGGGTAATTTATTTTTTTGACATCCCTAACACTGATAAATCAAGAGGAATAACAATATGGTAACGGCAGATTCTATTGGAACTTACTTAATTAAAAGGCTTTACGAACACGGTGTTCATCATATCTTCGGTGTACCCGGTGATTATGTTCTAGGCTTTGACAAGTTGTTAGAAAATAGTCCGATCCAATTTATTAATACCTGTGATGAACAAGGTGCGGGGTTTGCAGCAGATGCTTATGCTCGTCTACGTGGATTAGGTGCAGTTTGTATTACTTATTGTGTAGGTGGATTTAAAGTAACAAATACTACTGCTCAAGCTTATGCTGAAAAGTCTCCCGTAGTCGTAATTAGCGGCGCACCAGGTATGAATGAACGCATTCAACATCCATTGCTACATCATAAAGTAAAGGATTTTAATACTCAGTACAAAATCTTTCAAGAACTCACCATTGCATCTACGGTACTAGATGACCCTAACAAGGCATTTGAGGAAATCGATCGCGTGCTTGCTACTGCGTTGCGTTACAAGCGCCCGGTTTACATCGAAATTCCTCGCGATATGCTCAATCAACCGGGAAATCCAGATTATCAGTGGATTCCTCAGCCAGATGTCAGCGATCCAACTTCTTTAGCAGCAGCCCTTGAGGAAACTGTGAGGCTAATTAGTGCCGCCCATCAACCTGTGATTCTAGCCGATGTGGAAATTCATCGATTTGGATTGCAGCAAGCACTGTTACAGTTGACTGAAACAACAAATATCCCAGTAGCAGATACGATTTTAGGTAAATCGGTAATTAATGAACTACACCCTAACTACCTAGGACTCTATGCTGGCGCTTTGGGAAGTGAGTTTGCGCGTCAGTATGTCGAGTCTAGCGATTGCGTGATTATGCTAGGTGTTTTTCTTATGGATTTGAATTTAGGGATGTTTACGGCTCACCTCGATCCAAGCCGTGCCATCTATGTCATGAGTGAAAAAACGTCGATTCAATCCCACGAATATAAAGGGATTCGTTTACAAGATTTTGTTCAAGGATTACTTCAAGCTGACATTTCCTTTCGAGAACTCAGTTTCTCCTATAGTTCTCAACCGCTTACTTCTTTTTCTCCGATTCCCGATCAGCTAATCACAATCAAACGGTTGTTTGAGCGATTGAACACTTTTATCAACAGTGACATGATAGTCCTTGCAGACATCGGAGATTCGCTGTTTGGGGGATTAGATTTATTTGTTCATGGTAAAACTCGATTTCTATCCCCTGCTTACTATGCCTCTTTAGGGTTTGCCGTTCCTGGAGCTATGGGTGTTCAGTTTGCCAATCCCCACATTCGTCCACTCGTGTTAGTGGGTGATGGTGCATTCCAAATGACTGGGGTGGAGTTATCTACAATCGCCCGCTATGGGCTTAATCCAATTGTGATTGTCCTCAACAATGGTGGATATGCAACAGAGCGTCCGTTGCTTGATGGCAAATTCAATAATATTCGGCTCTGGCAATATAGTCGAATTTCAGAGATACTGGGTGCGGGTCGTAGATTTGACGTTCACACAGAAGGTGAGTTAGAAGCCGCACTCCTAGAAAGCCGATCGCATCCTGAAAGCTTTTGTATCTTAGATGTACATATTGGTTCAGATGATATCTCCCCCGCATTGCAGCGAATGACCAGCGAACTTGCCAAACAGGTTCATTAGCTAAAACGTCATTTGTCAATAGATAAAACGCCAGAATTGGGGTTAATTTTATACTACACAAACCTGATTTCGATGTAAGAAAAAGTCTGAAAACAAAGCATAGTAAAGATTGTAGTAATTCATCTCCAGTTAATAAATTCTCAATAACATTTTTTATTGAGAATTAGAGAGAAAAATCAGGTATCCTGGGTACTAAAAGAAGTAAAATGAATTTGTGATGAATTCATTCTGTGTATGAGTAGTAAAAAAGCATTAAAACAAGATCGAAGGGGGGGAAGACGTGAAAATGCTGGCAGGAAGGCGATTTGGAAGAATAAAGACACTTCAGACAATCCGTGTACCAAAATTAATTGCAACACAAGTACTGAAATTAGCTCATAGACTTGATTCTGGGGAAAAATTTGATTTCGGATCTAAATCAAAAGCAGCAGAAAACGAAAACGTCAGAAAACATTTAATTTATCGGAGAAAGGCAGGAGGCAGAGGGCATCCGTGCTGGAGGAATCAATCTTTGTGGGAGACATTAGCTTTGTGGATGATAGCAAGTGGTGGACCAATACTCAAGATTGATTTGCTGGGCTTGCGATCGCAATCTGGTACAAACGTTATAACCCTAATTCTTCCGTTCCATTTTTTCTAACCGTCTAGAAAATGAGCAAACCGGGAGTAATTAGTATTTGAAATCGTTTTTTGCTTTGCTTCTATTGCAAAGTCATTCATGATTAAAACTCATATCAGTTCATCAGTACATGACTGAAAATTATCTTTTCATCATTATCCCCTTGTCAATAACATTTGAGATGCGCTAACCCTGGATACTGAACGAACATTTTATATCAATTTCCCCTCTCTCTACGTTCAAAAATATAAGCTTACTAGATAGTTTAGTTCCGGATAGTCAAATATAGGCAGACGTAGCTTTCTATAATAGATAACTGCTACTTCGTTCGCGGAACTTTTAAGGCATTTAGAATGGCGTCAAGCTTGGGGCTTTAAAACCACCTAAATTTACCCGAATTGGGTCAACTAAGACCTCCCTATCCCCTATCCCGAAGGCATTGGGGAATTCTTTAATTAGGATATTTAAACTAGCTTGAACATCGGCATTGATAAGTCTACCAGATTTGGATCTGTACAAACCGCTTCGGAATGCGCTTACCTGATGGTTTCCAATCCGATGGTTTGCTCCCATAAGTAGGAATAAAATCATCATCTAAGAACGATGCACGACTAGTGTAACTCTCCTCACGTTCAATTACTTCAATTCCTACTCTTGCTCCTTTGTATGTAAGCATATCGATTAATTGAGTGTGAGGGACTTGGATAAAAGCTTGATTATTAGCTCTACCAATATTGCAATTGCGCTTCCAGTCAGGATTATGACCTATTACCAGTTTAGTAATCTCTTTCGCTACCAACAAATCAATGACGTGAGTACTCGCACGATGCAGGTAATTTTTAACTTTCAGATTGCGATCTGTCGTAAATGCTCTTAATCGTTTTGATGTGAGCATCCCACTTCGAGATTGAAGCTGAGCACGTTTCTTGTTGAAAAATTGGTTTATACTCTTTAATGGTTTGCCATTAATGAGAACTGGTTGAAATCCAGGCACATTTGATGTTACAGCCATTAAATTGTCTATCCCCATATCGATCGCTGCTATTCTCTCTGACTGATTTAATTCAACATCTGGCACCTCATACACTATTTCTAAAACGTAATGATCTAATTTGGGGACTATACGTGATTGACAGTATTTCGATTGTTCAATGTCTTGAATCTGAGTATCAAACTTGTAATCGATATCTGTCAGTTTAATTTGTCCCGTTTTTTTGAAAACCTTTTTTGAGGTAGATTGCTCTGTAAATACCAGTAAAGCTCTGCCATCTTTTTTCTTGTAACCGGGGATTTTAGGTAACCCTGTAAATTTGGATGGCTCCAGACGAAATACTGTTATTGCTTCATTATAGGATTTCCATGATTTATCTAATAATTTAAGTACTTGTTGTGCTACTTTAGCAGGCAACGATTTATATTGCTCTGTGGGCTGCATTAACTTATCCATTTGGTTATAGGATGGTACTCCATGTCCATAGATAAATGATTGCCGGATTGAGTACTGCGCTGCATTCCACAAATTTTTGGCGGCAAATGACATCTCATCTATTTGTTCCCACGCCGGATGTCCAATCTTGATAATTCGTTGTTCCACTAACTGCATTATTATCACCTCCTATTTCTAGATTAATCTACAAACGACTATATAAGCTGATTTTTGATAATATTTTTACACTTCTTTACACTTAAATTCCGCCTATTCGTCAGTATTAGAATTAGATTGCAGCTCTGCGATAATCTTCTCTGTTTTACGCTTTGCTCTTCTTTGCCCGTAAAGTCTTGCAGCAAATGATCTAATTATTGAAACTAAATCTGTCATAAGTTCATCTGTGCCATTTTCCGATAAATTAACGACTTCAAGCGTAATTCCCAACCGTTTCAGCAGTAAATCAATGTAGTTAGTCCCAAAGCGAGCTAATCTATCTTTATGTTCTACGATTAAAACTTCGTATCCTGACTGAGATAAAAGACTCGCTAGTTGTCTTCTAGAGTCATTTAACCCACTCCCAACTTCTTTGACGATTTTGACAACTTGATATCCTTTGGCAGCTGCGTATTGAGTCAATCTCTCTGCTTGTGAATCTAAGTTAGTTTTATTTTCAGCACTGGAAACACGCGCATAAATTGCTGCTCTTTTTGTCATTCCCAATACTGGATTTCCTTGATTTGGATCGAAGTCTACAATTACCGTTCCCGATTTAAGTTGATATGCTCTATGAGGTAACACACCTTTTTTAAATTGTCTCCATGCCGTTTGGTACGATACCCCTAGATATTTTGCATAATCAGATAATTTCATAAGTTTCAAATAAATGACGTTATCTGATTATATTAGACTATACTTTTATTGAAGTTACCTCATACCAAAATTGTGTTGTTTGGATCGTGCCATCAAACCAGGGAAGATAAGTAAGTTTGCTCACTTAAGCGATTGACTACTTTTCCCTTCTGAACAGACAGCCGATCGATTCAACAGATTCTGCATAACTGGGCTAGAGGAATCAGCAACGAGAAACACCTCTCGAGTGGGAGTTACTTGGATTCCGGTGGCTTCGATGATAGGGGTGTCGCGAAGTTTTGAATTTTGAGTTTTGAATTGTAAATTTTGAGAAACCCTGCGTCTTTGCGTCCCCGTGTCTCCGTGTCCTCCCTTATCAGCCTGCTGACCCACAACCAGCCTGCGCCGATCGCTCCACTCCGCATCATCGTCTAATTGCTGTTCCGGTGTGGGCGGCAAGCCTCCGCGACCTGTGATGACGAAGGAGTTACCCTGGTTCGCAGGACACCCTTGAGCAATCAACCCGGACCGATCTACAAGGTCAGTGGGCAATGCCACTAACCCAGAGGTTGGATCGATGCCTGCGGTGATGACATCAATCGTGCCACTCAATGCAGAAGTTGCACCTGTGGCAGTAATTTCACTCAAAGGGGTGGAAACCAGGCTGGGCCGAATGCCAAAGATGGAAAAGGCATTGATGCGGACATTACCACCGCGAAAGTTCTCAGAATTGGCACTGATGTTACTGTCTTTGTTCGGCACCGCCACCAAGAAGCGAGTGTCAATGCCAATGTTGCCGCCGGGAATGTTGGCTCCAGTGGCATTGGTGGTGATGTTACTGCCTGCACTGCCAGTACCCAAACTGCTGACGCTGACTTTTGCCTGATTTTGAATGTTGAGGGTTTCGGTACTGAGATGGATATCACCGCTGCGTCCTGTGGAGTTGAGTTCTGTGTTGGCAAACAGCCCACTGCTGGCACTAATCGTGTTAGTCAGTTGACCAAATCGAGCGACTCGATCGGCGAAGGTGGGGTCAAAGCCAGAAATAGTGATTTTGTCGGTGGCATTGATGATGGTGTTGCCTGCTCGTCCACTGCTATGGGTAGTGGTAAGGAGTTTTCCACCACCGGTCATGTTAAGGGTATTGACGTTAAGAGTAATATTACCACTATCGAACCGGTTATACGTTC
>NZ_BAACAP010000169.1:0-45854 GCF_045865695.1 Scytonema hankhaensis NUACC26 | reverse complement strand
GCTCATAAATTCAGCCATCAATGTAACGAACCATATGAAGATTTAGAACAAATTGGTTATTTTGGTCTCATCAGAGCTATTGAGCGCTTCGATCCAACTCAAGGATACGCTTTTAGTTCCTTTGCAGTTCCTTATATTCGTGGAGAGATGCTGCACTTTTTACGCGATCGCAGCACTTTATTAAAAATTCCTCGTCGCTGGCAAGAGTTGTATAATGAAGGACAAAAAGTTCGTAAAGAATTAGCACTGACTTTAGGTCGTCCTCCCAAAGATTCAGAAATTGCCAGAGAACTTAAGGTCTCCGTACAAGAATGGCAAGAAACCAAGTTAGCTACTCAAAACCGCTTGCCTTTGAGCTTAGATGCTACTATCGTTCAAAATGTTGACTGCCAAATCACCCTAGGAGAAGCACTCCCTTGTCCTCGTACTGCCGTTCTTCAACAATTAGAAGAAGAACAGCAACAACTTCAAGGAGCAATTAATAAGCTAGAAGAAAAACCTCGTATGGCAGTGGAAATGGTGTACTTGAAAGAACTGTCTCGTAAAGATGCAGCCAAGAAAATTGGTACCAGTCCAATGACAGTCACGAGATATCTCCAAAAAGGAATTCAAGACCTAGTTACCATGTTACAACCACAAGCAGTTGCAACGAGTGCTTAGTTATTAGTCATTGGTCAAAAGGTCATTAGTCATTAGTCATTGGTCATTAGGATTCATCAAATAACAAATGACAAAGGACAAAGGACAAATTTAATTATTTTTCAAATCAGCAATTGCCCCTTTTGTCATAGCAGCAATAGCTTTGTCGGTAGCTTTAGGCAGATGATAATATTTACCTCCAGCATTTTTGGCTAACTCTTTAGCAAATCCAGTAGAAACAAATTTACTTTCAGTATCTATTACTAACAACTGCATTCCCAACGCTCGTATTCTGGCTGCAATGTCTAACAACTCTGCTTTTATATCTGGTTTTTCCCCTGGTTCTTGAGGTTCGCCCAAAGAACGCGACAAAGAAACATTTCCTCGTCCATCGGTAATCGCTACAATTACGACTTGACCGATATCACCACTCATTTGAGCATTTAAACCAACACGTACAGCTTGCGTTAAACCATGAGCGAGTGGCGAACCACCACCGCATGGTAATCTTTCAAGACGATTACGCGCTAGTGCAATAGAACGAGTTGGCGGTAATAAAACTTCTGCTTGTTCTCCTCTAAAAGGAATTAAAGCCACTTGGTCGCGGTTTTGATATGCTTCTGTCAGGAGTTGCATCACTGCACCTTTGGCTGATTGCATTCTGTTCAATGCCATAGAACCCGAAGCATCCACAATAAAAATAACAAGAGCGCCCGCTTTTCTCACCAAACGCTTTGAACGGATATCACCTTGCTCTACAAATACTCGTTTTTTGGGGGAAGGTTCTCCTTGTCCCTTATTCTCATACCTCTGTCGTCTTGCTTTCTGATAAGGGGCTGCAGTTCGGAGAGTGGCATCTACTGCAATACGCCGTACTTTTCCTTTGGGTAACATCGGTTTGATGTATCGTCC
Source organism: Scytonema hankhaensis NUACC26 (assembly GCF_045865695.1). Classification (NCBI taxonomy): domain Bacteria; kingdom Bacillati; phylum Cyanobacteriota; class Cyanophyceae; order Nostocales; family Scytonemataceae; genus Scytonema; species Scytonema hankhaensis. Next base: position 44,303 of record NZ_BAACAP010000169.1, on the reverse strand, counting down.
CCGATCTTCTGAAAAAAGTAAGCTACGGCTGCCAGATTTTCCTTGTCGTTGTGCCATCTGAGCAAAATAAAGTACGCTAGAGTCGAGAATCACTCCCTCTGGGTCGAAGATAAATTCTTCAGGAACGCTAGGTGGTTCTTGTTCTTGCTGTTCTTGGTTTTCTTCCTCTTGTTCCTGTTCCTCTTGTTCTTGTTCGGAATCATCTTGAGGTTCTTCCCGATCCTGAGGTGGGGGAGGAGGTGGTGGTGGTTCTTCAGGCGGAGGTGTTTGTACAATAGTTGTCCGTGGAACTATAACGAGTTCTACAGCACGCCGCAAATCTTCAGCAGTCACTTGCGTGCGCCCATCTAAAGCTGCAGATGCTTTGGCAACTCGCACGGCAAATATTTCAGCACGGTGTCCTTGAACTCCTCCACGCACTGCTTCTTCTACTAAGTAAGCGATTTGTTCGTGGGTGATGGTAACTTCTTTTAACCATTCCCGTGCCAAGATAATTTGAGTTTTCAGGGCGTCTAGATCTTCGCTATACTGTTTGAGAAATTCTAGCGGCGATTGGGAGTAGGAAATTGCTTTTTCTACTGCTTGGACTCGATCGTCTAAACCAAGGACACCATCAGCAGAAAGTGCGATCGCAATTCTATCGAGTAAGTGTTCCCGCAGAGTCCCTTCTTCTGGATTATAGGTGGCGATAAATAAGGGCTTACAGGGATGCTGAAAACTAATGCCCTCTCGTTCTATCTGGTTGCGTCCCTCAGATAAAACCGTGAGAAGTTGATTTGATATTTGGTCATCTAATAAATTAATTTCATCCACATAAAGAACGCCTCGATTTGCTTGAGCAAGCAAACCAGGTTGAAAAACAGTATCCCCTTGTTTAACGGATTCTTCCACATCTACAGAACCTAAAAGTCTGTCCTCTGTCACGCCCAATGGAATTTGGACAAAAGGTGCGGGTATGATTTCTGTTTCTACTGACTGACAAGATGCCTGTCCTACAAGATTTTCTAGAATTTTATCATCCCATTCTTCTGGATGATTGGGGTCGCAATTGCTGATAGAACCCTTAACAACTTCAATTGGTGGGAGTAAGGCATGGATGGCACGCGCCATAACTGATTTTGCCGTACCGCGACGACCTGCGATCGCTACACCTCCCAAACCCGGATCGACTGCAGCTAACAGCAGGGCTATCTTGATTGCTTCTTGACCGACAACGGCTGTCAAGGGAAAGGCTGTACTGAGAGGGTTGATGGTAGGCGCGGGCATAGACAGTTAGCATAAAAGTTAGTCTAGACTTTCAGCATACCAAACATGATTGTTCTTGCTCCCTTTGGGTTCTAATATTACCGAATTTTGTAGGTAGGGCTAAAGCCCACCATTATCACGTTGTAGGGCAATGCCCACCCTACGCCCGCTCATTGTTAACTACTGATTGCCTGTGATTTAACTTTTAGTTAAAAAATTGAACAATTAAGAATCTTTACATTTTTCACCACTAGGAGTCGCATCAGTGTAGTACGTAATTATTGCCTTTTCCTTCCTGACAAAGACTGTAGGGAAAATTTTTCCAGTTTCTTGGTCTCGTGCATTATATATGCAAGCTCCGTCAGTTTCTCCTTGCAGTTTAAAGACTTTAGTGACATCTAAAAGCATTTCTTGAGCATTACTCAGATAACCGTATCCTTTAATAACGTCTGTCACTATTTGGTTACCTTGCTTGATAACAACTCCTAATGTATATATAACACCAGGAACAACTTCTTCGCGGGTTTTATCGCTAACAAAGCGTCCTCCAATTCCCAGATTTTGTAATTCTAAATATCTGCCATAAAAATGTAAGCCCCCGATATCATTAGCGTTATATATTTCTCCACAAAAAATGTGTTCAAATCCGCGACGCTTAAACCAAATTTCTGTTAAATCTTCTAAAAATTGCTCTTTTTTCTTGCGTCCCGGAAGCAATTCTCCATTAGTAACTTGCTGAAGTTTTTGCACGACATCTGGATAATATGACAGCAACTTCCTAAATTTATTAGAGTTAACTCTAGTACCTATAGAGCCGCAGACGTTCAATACAGCTTTGTCAAAGGAATTCAATTGAGGTGGTGGTGGGGAAATATCTACCTGTTGTCCTTCAGGATAGTCCACAGGTATAGGATTATTTTCATTGTCAAAAAAGGGGATGAGCTTGATATCTTGCTGCTGAGCCTTTGCAGAGTTTTGTAACCAAATTGGGCAAGTCAGTAAATAGATAACAAAAATCGGAGTCAATTGCTTGAGATTCATATAACAAAGAATATGGCAAAATCAATATCAGTATCATCATTTATTATCAAATATACTGGAGTTATGGACAGACATATAGCAATCGTATTTAATTTTTGAAATATACGTAGTAGGGTGGGCATTGCCCACCACACGATCCTATTGGTGGGCAATGCCCACCCTACAGTACTACAGTACTTAAAATTCTTCACAAATCATTTATGACTCCTATATATAACAGTGCTTGTACCTAACAAAAAATGAGTCCTCAAGTGATGGGAGTTCCACCTCACCGAGGACTTACAGAATTCCTACATCCCTTTGAAAGGGCTGGGATTCTCTTGGATATTATTAAATATGAATTCCACACTCTGTTTTACCAGTTCCCCGCCAGCGTCCAGCACGCTCATCTTCACCATCAGCTACTGGGGTTGTAATAGGTTGATCGCCAATGCTTGGATACCCTTGGTCGTGTAAGGGGTTATAAATAACACCATGTTCGGCAACGTATTCCCAAGATAGTTGGCGCGTCCAATTTGCCAGAGGATTGATCTTAAGGCGCTGGTTACCATCTAATTCAAAGATAGGCATATTGCCACGGGTAACAGCTTGATCTCGGCGGCGTCCAGTAATCCAAGCAATGGTGTTAAGTTCAGATAGACCTCTTTGCAAAGGTTCTATCTTGGTAACTTCATGGAATTTAAGAATGTCTTTATCCCAAAGTGCTTCCCCAAATTTGGCGACAAAAGCTTCGCGACTATCTACATCGGGAGTTTTGTAAACTTTCAAATCCAGGTTGTAAATGTCTTTTGCTTTGGCAACAAGTTCCAGTGTTTGTGGGAAGTGGTACAGGGTATTAAGGAAGATAACAGGGACTGGATGCTTGAGGTCTCGATACAGAATATCGGTAATGATTAGGTCATCGACGTTAAAAGCACTGGTTTGTACCAGTCCAGTTGGGTTATTTTGCACAGACCATGCCAGTATTTCTCTTGGATGGGCAGTCTCGAATCTTTCATTTAACTTGTCCAAGTCGAAAGTGATAGCTTGAGGTCTAAACGCAGTGGTCATAATTTTCCAGTCCAATTGTTCCTAGCTTAAATGTAACCTAATTTTACACCATAATGGCACATAACTTGGTCGGAATTCTGGAAAAGCTAAATTCGGTACATTGGATATAAAGCAGTATCTTGTAACACCAGCAACGACTTGGCAAATAAGTCTTCCATCTCTAGAGCGGTGGCTGAAGAGAGCCTCAGTAAAAATTATTAACGGCAAAGGTTGAGGTGATTGCGGAGCGTTCCCCCGTTGCAACTTAGGGCGTCGCAAAGAGCACGAAGGAAAGAGAGAAGAGAGAATTTTACAAATGATTTAGGATTGCTATATAATTCCTAGCACTCAATTCGAGATATAAATATCCAAAATATTGCAGTTATGCAAGACTAGTTAACTTAACAATACCTAGAACATTTTAACCCATGTCTCTACAAGAAGAGATTGACAAAACAAGGCAAGAAATTCGGACAGATGGCTACTCAATGTCTATTGGTGAGTGGATTAGTCTTTATGAGAACGATGAAATCGATATTCATCCAGATTTTCAAAGATTTTTTCGTTGGTCAGATCATCAAAAATCCACTTTTATAGAATCAATTCTTTTAGGCATACCAATTCCGCCAATTTTTGTAAGTCAAAGAGATGATGGTATTTGGGATGTTATCGATGGTTTACAGAGACTATCAACTATATATGAATTTGTGGGTATCTTTAAATCCGATACTCAAGAACAAGAGACATCATTTCAAAAACGAGATAAACCTTTGTTTATTTTACAAAAAACTACCTATTTACCTTCCTTAGCAGGGAAAAAGTGGGACGATCCAGACGATAAAGAAAACTCTTTAACTCAGGCACAACGTTTATTGATAAAGCGAGCAAAAATCGCAGTCAATATTGTTGAAAAAGAAAGCGATCCAATGATTAAATACGAGCTGTTTCAACGACTAAATACAGGAGGCTCAATTGCAACGCCACAAGAAGTAAGAAATTGCATTCTGTTGATGTTGGATAAAGATTTATACAAATTAATGCGTTCACTTGCAGATCGTGAGGTGTTTAAAAGCTGCATTGGTTTGAGCGATCGACTTTATGAAGAACAATATGATATGGAATTAGTATTACGTTTTATTCTTTTATTTAATGAAGATGATAAAAGTATTCAAAGTTTGGGCGGAGATGTAAGCGTTTTTTTAACAGATAGAATGCGTGACATGGCTGTTAAAAAAGATTGGGATGGAAGTCATATAGAGAGAGCATTTGATGTGACATTTAATACTCTTAATGAAGTGATATGGGACAATAGCTTCAGACGATATAAATCTGAGAAAGACAGATTCCTTGGAGGATTTTTATTATCTGCATATGAGGTAATAGCACTGGGAATTGGATACAACTATCAAAATCTACCTCCAACAAACCAAATATCTGAGCGGATAAAAAACCTTTGGTCAGATCCAACATATCAAAAATGGTCAGGAGCAGGAGTGAACGCGGCAAGACGTTTACCCTATCTTATTCCACTTGGTAGAAAGGTATTTTCACCTTTATGAGTATCCGAACTGCTGAACAATTAAGTGATAAGTTATCTAGTGACCAACGTGCTTGAGCCAGCAACCAGCTTTATGGATAATTTAGAAGAGATTTTTATGTTAATTACCGAGTCACAAGAATGCCGCGCACCCCAGCCGAAAACGATCGCATCCGCCGCGCCACTACCGAACAAATTCTTAAGGCGGCAATGAGTTTGTTCTGCGAGAAGGGCTATTACTCAACGTCGATTGAGGATGTTGCCAAGCAAGCGCAAATCTCCAAAGGATTGCTGTATCACTACTTTAAGGGTAAAGAAGATTTGCTATCGGCGATCGTTGATATGCGTATCAATGATGTGTTAGAAGTCATGAATGCAGCAGCAGCAAAGCCAACACCTACAGAACAAATTCGGCATATTGCGGAAGGGGCATTAGAGGATGTGCGTCGCAAACCGGAAGTGTTTCGGTTTTACCTCAATCTATTTACCCAACCAAAATTCGATCCAATTGTAGCAAAATATAGCCAAAAATTGATGGATGAACAAGCCAGACAGTTTGAGGTGCAGACAGAGATGTTTACCAAGCTTGGGGTAGAAAATCCTAGAGAGCGATCGCTCTACTTTTCCTCTACCCTACAAGGCATTATGTTGATGTTTTCTACCTATCCACAGACTTTTCCTTTAGATCGAGTTAAAGCTCAAATGATTGCAGAGTTTTGCCAAGTAAGTGCCTCTTAATTTTTTAGTGAGGACTGCGGGAGAGTATTTTTGTTCAAATTAGCAAACACTGCATTATTTATTAAGCTACGTAAAGCTTTTTTAAGTTTTACCATGATTCGATTGAACTTTGTAGCTATACTGATATCGTTAAAAAAATATCTAAGAAGCAAAGGTTTAAAAAAATGAACGGTTCAAATACTCCAAATCCACTCGGTGTATCAGTTGCAATGGGAGCTTTGGTTGTAATTACAAGTGCTGGCATCATTACCATCATGAGCCTCTTCTAGAGCAAAAAATTTTAAATTTAATAAAAAACTTTACAAAAACCCCTCCAATAATGAGAGGGGTTTTGGCATTTTGTAAAAATATGTTAAGGGACAAGGGATTGGGGGAAAAGGGAGTTTGTTTAAGTCCCACTAAAAGACATACCCAGCTTTTCCGACTTCAAGTCGGACAATGTTGGCAGGAACGACACCTGTAGGAGGTGGTAAAAACATTCCCCCATTCATCACAACATAGATGGCGGTGCGATCGCTTTGTGTTCGACCAAAAGCAACTGCTGTACTACCAATTACACCCTGTTCGGCTTGAGCAATGATAGTTGTACTACCATATTGTGTAATCTTCACCACGCTGTTATAAATGTGCGTTGCTCCGTAAAGATTGCCTTCCACGTCAAATGCAAAGTCATCAATATTGGTCTGCTCCACAAAGATTTCCGGCTCACCGGGTTCATTTGTCATGCCAATAGGAATCCGTAACAGCAACATTTTTTCCGTATTTGAAACGTAGAGGAAGTTACCAAAACGCTTCAAACCATTAGCAGCAGGAATGACATTTTCCGAATTGCTACGAGCTAGTAAAGAATGTTCTAGCCAGATGGCGCTACGGCGTTGGGTAACATCAATTAACCAAATTGCACCCCGATAAGAATCTGCCACTAAATACTGAGTGTCACCCATTGGAGTAATACCATTGAGAAATATCGCTTCTGGCAGTGTCAACAACGTTTCTGTCGTGCCATCTGCGGTAACTAGCGAAACCACTGGTATAGAATTAGCATTCCATCCAGTCACCACTAAACTCCCGTTACTAGTGAAGGCTAAACCACTGACTTTACCTTCAACACTGGCATGGATCTGCTGATTCCCATTTGCACTAATGCGAACAATTTTGCCAACCTCATGATTTGTGACAAATATTGTGCCATCTGGGGCGATCGCTAGATTTTCTAAGAAAGTATTGACTGGAAACGAGGTAATGATTTTGGCAGGAGCCAATTCAATCGGCGTCTGTGCGTAAATAAAGGGTAACAATACTGAATTTTCCATATAGATTTACCATTGTTATTGCATTAAGTTTTCACAACTTTTAGTTTTACTTTACTTATATGTTACAAATTAATCAAATTCAATAACGTAGTTCGATTAAGAACTTAGGCTAGTCAGCTAACTAAAATGCACCAAGCACGAAGCTCCGTCACGAAGCGTGCGGGGTGCTGACAAGTATCACCTCCACATATATTTAATTTCTATTGTGGTAGCGACAACATTGCTAAAATAAGATTTTATCGCTCTATCTTAAATTATTGGCATCAGAATTAATCACACGGGAAGCACTATCGAGACTGTCAATTCCCGTGCCGCCATTTTGAATTTCTGGAAAATCTTCTTTAAGATTCTGCATAAACTCTTTTAACTGAGTTTGCAGCCAGTTCTCATATAATTCATTCAGCAGACGTTGTTTTGTTGGTTCATCTAATTGTGCTGGTAAAAACTTTTCTAGCCGCACGATCGCAATCCAATCGCCTAGAGGTGTGGGTGGTAAAAGTTGACCGGGCTGAATGGATGATAGCATTTTTGCTAAAGCTGGATGGGGAACTCCTAACTCCACTGGACCGAGTATACCTCCTGTTTGTGCTTCGGGACCTTCTGAATATTCGCGAGCTAGTTCGCTAAACGATTGTTCTCCTTCTTGAATTCGGAAGTATAATTCTTGAGCGATACAAATGTCTTTCACCCGTATGAGGGAATAAACGACTCTATCTAACTTGACTTTGCGTTGGACAAAGTAAGATTGCAATTTATCTCCCCAAGTTGTTTTTTTGAAGGTTTCGAGTTTAACGTTACGGGTTACTTGATAATCGAGTTGTTTGCGGTCTAATCCACGGGCTTGCAACCAAGCTTCAAGATCGGCATCCGAATTCAGCTGTTGCTGTTGGTAAAACTGCTTATAAATCTGAGTTATTTCTTCTTGTGATAAGGAGATGTTGGAAATTGCCGATTCTACGACCATTTCTTGGACTAACTGTGGTAAAATTCCATACTGCTTGAGTATAGGAACAATGTTTGCTTTTGTAATTATTTGCGAACCTATTTGTAAAATTGGGGTCATAAACGTTAAAGTTCAACAATATCAAAAAAGTTCTAGATCGGCAAGTACCCTGTTTAGTAATTACACGTAGATAAAAAGTATAAAATATATACTTAATGATGGTATAACAAGAAACTTAGCTCTTCTAAAGTATTTTAATTGTATTTCTCATAGTTTACATACAAAACAGGTCAGATTCCTGACTTCTTCAAGAAATCGGGAATTTGAAGGCTCAGTAGAAAGGTAAAATTCTATTACAGCAATTTTCAGGTTAATAGACCACAATTTGTGGGGCGGGCGAGGACCCCCGCCCTCGAATGTACGGGCGGGGACGCCCGTTCCACAAGAGCATAGTATGGTTTATTTACTTGAAAACTGCTGTAAGCAGTCAAACCATCGGTAGGAGCGATGCCTTCGGTAAAGGCTAAAGCTGAATCGCTATGTTATCATTAGCTAAACCGTACTGCAGCCCAGCAAGTCCGACACGGGGGTCGAGATTGAGTGTTGTGCCTAACTCAAGCACGAGAATTTCGTTGTTATCGGGAGCAGAAGATCGCCCGCCGCCACCAGGGTAGTTGTTATCATTGGCAACGAGGATAGTTTTATTATCGAGTACCAATACATCTTCAATGGTTACGAAGGGGAAGGTAAACACGTTGCTGCCATCTTTATTCAAGTCCTGCGGATCTTGAACGTTGAGCAAATTAGCAATTTCCTCTTTGGCGATAAAGCCATTGGCATCTTTCTGAGAAAGGTCAACTTTGAAAATCTTCTTGAATTGTGCGGTAGCACCTTGACCGTTATCCCGTTCGATGACAAGATACTCGTTGTCGTTGACGACAGTGAAATCGCCGATGGCGTTGTTTGGGTTCTCCAATTGGTAGTAACCAGCAATACCATCATACTTATTCGACTGTAGATCGTATTTGTAAATTCTCAAAGAACCTACGGGATCGCCTACCACAGTTCCTTCAAGTAATGGGTATAAAGTGGTTTTACTGGGGTTAATGGCTAAACCTTCAAATCCTTTGGAACCACCAAGATTAGAAACAACTGTTTCGCCTACGTAGAGGTCGCGTACTGTATCGCCTGTTCCGGGGAAGTCGGTGAAGTAACCATCAACTCCTAGTTCGATAAACTGCTTGAACTCTTTTACTGGATCGCCGTTATAATCGGATGCTAAGAAAACGCTTTCGTTGCGGAAGGTGTAAGGATGCACCAACAACCCGGCGGTATGAGCGTCTTGAACTAAGGTTGTGGGATTACCCAAAACTCTATCTGCATCAGTAATTGTACTATCACCGTCAAGGTCATCTGGCTGACCGTCTCCATTGCGATCGACTGTTTGCGCCGGAACAATTAAACGTTTGTTAGGACCGATACCAGCCGCATAGTCATTGACAAAATCTAGCCCTGTTGGGGTTGTGAGGTCACCATAGGTACGGGCGTCGCCACTGACTGTAAAGTCATAGGGCTTTTCTGTAGCGTTACCATACAACTGAACGAGTGGTACGTCAATTCCTGCTTTGGGTAACAGGACATTATTCAGTTCTTGTAAATTGCTGACTTCAAAGGATTGGATGAATATTCGCTTGGGGTCGGTAAAGTTTTTGGCAACTAAGATATCGACTAATTCTTTACCTAAATTGGTATTGATGGGAGTGCCATCGATCCGTTTGCCTTCTGTGGCAAAATAGGTGGGGTGTTTGGTTTCGGGATAAATGCCTATCTTGCGTCCGGTTTCTTTTTCAACTTGCTGTACCAAGTCGATGACTTCTGTGAAGGTAGGAATCTTTAACCCATCATTGTTATATTTGGTTCCTCGCAAATCGGGTAAGCGTTCGATAGCATTGAGAGTTTTAATTTCTGCCAGGGTAAAATCTTCTGAGAACCAACCTCTGATAGTACGACCGTCAATAACTTTGGTGGTCAGGCGATCGGCAAACTCAGGATGTTGGTAAACGTCGGTGCTGGTGTCAGAAGTGTTAAGGGTACCATCAGCGTTGAGGATGGCAAGAGCGTTTTCGTGTCGGGCTATTAAAACTCCATCTTTGGTGGCGACTAGATCGGGTTCGATAAAATCAGCACCGAGTGCGATCGCTAATTTATACGATTCCAAAGTATGCTCTGGGCGCGATCCGCTTGCTCCTCTATGACCGATGACAATAGGAGCGCTCCCTGTGAGTGTATCAAACTCTGCCTTTCTGAGAACATCAGGATTATCGGGAGAACGGACAAAAACTGCGGTAATTTGGTCGCGAACTAAGTCAGCAGTACCCGGAAAATCACTGAAGAGAGCATCAACGCCAAGCTGATAGAACTGCCTGTACTCTAATTCTGGATTGCCGTTGTAATCAGATGCTAAATAACGTCCTTCGTTACGGAAGGTATAAGGATGTACCTGTAACCCTGCTGCATGGGCATCTTGTACTAGGGTTGTTGGTGGAGTGGTGACTTTATCAGCATCATTGATAACGCCATCACTGTTGAGGTCGTCTGGTTTACCATCTCTATCCTTATCTACTGTCTTCACTGAGACAATCATCCGCTTCCAAGGACCAATACCATCAGCATAAGTGGCAATTTCTTTCAAGCCTTCTGGAGTTCGTAGGTCTGCATAAGTCCGGGAATCGCCACTGACAACAAAATCATAAGGTTTGGTTTCAATCAAAGAACCATCATCTCTCACATCAGTTGCATCTAACAACTGAATCAAGGGAATATCTGTTTTCTGATTCAGTTCTTTGAGGTTGCTGGTTTCAAAGGATTGGATGAAAACTCGGCTGGGGTCGGTGAATCCAGTTTTTTCTAGAGTTGCCAACAAAGGTTCTTCTAGAGATAAACCAATGGAGTCATGGTAAGTGGGGTGTTTGGTTTCGGGATAAATACCAATTTTCTTCCCTGTTTGTGCTTCTACCTCTTTTACTAAATTGATGACTTCTTCTAAGGTAGGAATTTCAAACACTCCATTGAAGACTTGAGGGCGGAAGCTTTGAGGCATAATTGCCCGTAGAGTTTTGATTTCTGCTAGGGTAAAGTCTTCAGCCCAGAAACCTTCCTCTGTGACTCCATCAATCGCTTTGGTTTTTTTGCGATCGGCAAACTCAGCACGAGTTGAGACATCGGTTGTGGCTATCAAATTGGGTTCGTGGCGAGCAATCGGGACTCCATCTTTGGTGGAAACCAAGTCTGGTTCGATGAAGTCTGCACCTCGTTCAATGGCAAGTTTGTAAGCTTCGAGTGTGTGTTCTGGCAATTCACCGCTTGCACCTCGGTGTCCGATAACGAGAGGGGTTTGACCGTTCAGAGTGTTGAGTTTGACGCTGCTGTTCGGTGTGGCGATAGGAGCTTCAAGCAGTTTTCCCGTGCTGTCAAAATGCAGCAAGTAAGGACCCAATTCGTCACCGAGCCAAAGTGTGCCGTCTTTTGCTAGGACAAATGATTCTACATCAAAATCTGCACCCGTTAACAAGCGATCGCTCGTGCCTTGATTAACAATTTTAAAGGGGACGAGGTTATCTGGATCGGAGAGTTGGATGTAGTTCAGCACCTGAACGCTAGCATTACCTCCGTCTATACCTTGGAAGCTAGGGTCGAGGCGATAAATTCGTAACAGGTAATCAGCACTATTAGTTCTTGCACCAAAACCATTATCTGCTAAGAACCAGAAGGTATTTTGGTCGGCAAACTGTACACCACTAAAGCCCTGAACTGGTTGACTTGGGAATGGAATAGTTCTTCCATTGGTGCTTGTTAGAAGACTACCAGATGGAGGTCCCTCGGCAAATGTATCTGCGCTTAGAACTGCAAATCCCTTGAGTGTTACGTCTGCCATAATTTGTTCCTATTTTGTGAGACACACTAGGTCCTGAACCATGAATAAATAGAATATTCACAGCTGATGAAGGATTTTGGTTCCTTCATTTTTTAGGCTCTTTACGATCTCTGTAATTTCTTTATCCAAATTAAAATTGGATGGAGAAGATCGAGCCAGATTTTTGTATAGAAAGTCTTAAATAATACATTACGCACATTTAACCTCATAAAATGCGCGGAAGTTTGAGTTAAGCTTTCCGTACATTTCCATCCAACAGCTTGTAGGTTAAGGACAGTAAATCTTTAGATTAAGATTCAGTATTTTTTCTCAATCGGTATGCATTTAGGAAAATCATTTTCTCCGTTGAAATACCTAATAAGATTATTAAAGTAGGTTGGGTTGAGGAACGAAACCCAACATAATCAAGTTGTGCGGTACGATATACAACAGTTCGACGCAATAGCGATCGCATTTGGTAATTTAGAAGCTTGACGACTCGATTGGGTCAATTCAAGACTATTCTGGCAAATCTAAAATCCTTGCGCGATAAGGCTTAAGCCGTTAAGCCAGAGGCTTATCGCTATTGACACCAATAATTTGATTCTATGATACCCAACAATTCGATTAAATGTTGGGTTTCGTTCCTCAACCCAACCTACGTCAATCATTTCTAATTCTTTCGGGTGTTGCATTCTTTTTTTGAAAATGTTGGGTAGAGTTCCTCAAACGCCACTTCACTCAACGGGGGAAACCCCCGCACTTTTTGTGGCTGCCCAACCTACCAAATCATTACGCAACTTCTACGGTATTTTGGGTGGTTTTACAGGAATTCATCTAGATCGAATCCTTGGCTAATAAACATTTGAATTGTTAGCCCATTTTTACTGGCAACTTAGCGCACACTGCAAGAAAACCACTAATAAGTGGATGAGGTTTAGCAGGAGTTGACGAAGTTTGTGGCACGAACAAACTTGCTAAAAAGAACGGATGAGATGGTAACTCAAAGATACGAGGTTCACCATCTTGGTCTGTGCCAGAGATTTGCATCCCTGCCTCAATGAAAGCATCGCGATAAAGCGGATTGATTCCAAAGTGGCAAAAATATTCCTCGACGGCGGCGTTGTTCCCGTAGAGATTGTGAGCAAGACTATTGCGTTGGATCTTGTACTCTGTTAAAAGTTATTGTTCACAAGGCTGTCCCACATCGCCCTCAACGAGTTGAACCCAGAGTTCTTAAGCGTCGTCCCAAAGCTTATCCTTATATGAGGATGCCGCGACCCTTATTACGTCAAAAGTTAATGACCGCATAAGTCGTTGCATAGAGTTCATCATACTATTTAGATTGAAGTTCACAATTTTTCCCTTCTGCCCTCTGCCATCAGCAAGGCTGCCTTTTCTTCGCGCCATTCGCTTCATAGGCTCACCTTGTTGTAGTATATTGTAGTATGTTGTTTTGTCCTTGACGTTTCCATCACTCTACAGGCAGATTCAAAACTTATTTCTGACTATTGCGAGTGATTTGCTTCTAACCAATTCAATAAGTCCTCAATCACCGTAAAATCTAACAAAGCCTCACCAAGTGCTTCTAATTGTGTTACCGAGAGGGTTTGAATTCTTTCTCTGACTTCTTCTGGTAACGGTCATGTTCTGTATCAAACACCAACTGACACCCAACATCTGGGTTACTATTTTCCGTAGATGCTTGTTCGCTTAGCAAGTTACGGATACATTGGCGGTAGTATTCTATTCTCTCCATTCAATGACCTCCTCTTTACAACACTCGGCAGAAATACTCGCGGTACAAATGGCATCGAGGAAACACCTGATTTTCCTGTCGCTGCACTAATCCCATACTGTGCAACTTATAAATTTGCATTGAATCTAATTCCACTGGTTCATTTGAAGTCACTACCTTTTTTAGCGCCTCTTTTAAACCTTGAGCCTCTTCCGAGTGTAGCGTCTTTAAGTATCTTCGCAAATGGTTACTATAAATTCCAGCTTCTGTCGAAGCATCTTGTAATAACTGCTTTAGCGTCGCTTTTTTGGAACAGATTTCATACATTGCTAATCTCACCAAATGGGGATGTCCTCCCACTATCTTCATTAATTCCTCTACCTGGTCATCGTTCCAATCTAATTGATGAAGATGCGCTAACTCTTTGACCTGCTTGCGGTCAAATTCCTGCAACGCCACTGGTACCCCTGCATTAAAGGGAGATTGGTTCATGTCTAGGGGAATATACACTTCAGTAGAGTGTGCCATGACCAATCGTAGTTTTTTCCATTGCTCGGAAATTTTCCCTTTCTCGTGCCAACTTCGTAACATTCCGAAAAAGTCTTCAACAACTTCATGACAGGGGAAAATTCGATCCACTTCATCAAACCCTAAAACCAAGGGACAGTTTATTTCTGGCAGTAAATACTCCTCAAAGTACACTGTGCAGTTATCATTGCTACCTAAAATTTCTGTGTCCCAATAATCTTGTAACCGATTTTCTAACTTTAACTTCCGACCAACCATCAAACAAAGCCAACGTGTAAACTTATCTAAATTCAATAAAATGGCTCGTTCTACACTACTAAAATCCAAATATACTGTTTTATAATTCTGAGATTCTGCATAAGCCAGAATTCTAATTAGCAGTGAGGTTTTACCCATAAGCTTCGGCGCTTTAATCCGAATGAGGGAACCGGCTTTCATGAGCGTCTCATAACAGGTAGATTCAATACTATCTCGCTCTACATAATAGGGAGATTCTAAACAAACCGATCCCTCTGGAAATGGTAGCGACCCTGTTAACATCGATACTGACAGTTTTGTATTGATGTCGGGTAGTGGATCGAGTGTTGAAAACTGGTTTTTCCATGCTCTCTCTAGAGCACCTCTAAAGTTACTTTTTGTTACTTCTTCTGCTAGCGCCTTTGAAAGCTTCTGCCATAACTGAGGACCAATATCTCCCCTAAGATAGTTGACTGAAAGGTTGTACTGCTCTGCCATCTTTTCATAGGTCAGACCCTCCCAAGAGGCTTGAAGCACCTTCATTTCAATATCTTTCAAGTGTTCTCCAGAGTTGTTGACAGTAACTTGCTCGACAACCTGTTTGGCTTGTTTCCAGGTAAAGGTTGATTTTAAGTTCATGGACGCTCAGCAATCAAAAACACTTTTCAAAAAAATCCCATCACAGTTTTCTCTTTTATAAAGTATAGATTCATCCGCGTTCGTCTGCTATAGGCTGCGGTTTCATAACTTGACTATTGTACCCAATTGAAAGTCGCTATATTTTTATTGCGTTAGGAAATCTTTTTATCCTCACCCTCCACAAACGGGACACTCTAAAAGCTTATCTAAAACTTGATGTTGCATGGAGAGAGATGCCAAATTCAGAGTAATGAGTTTGCCTGTTAACTGTTGATGCTCTCCCCAAAGAATCCATTTTGCTGTTTCCAACGCTATCAAATTCAATCCTAGCTGAATGCTAGCTGAAATAACTGCAAAAGAAGAAGGTAATGATGGCGATATTCTTTGCCCAGTTCTAGTTTCTGCTTCACGCTGGTTTCGCAAATTTTGAGCAAGACATTCCCAACAACCAGTTTGACCCGGAACAAACAACGGTCCTAACCAAATTTCCGTACCAACGGGCTTAGCAAGCAGCCAAGGTTTTTTTGTTTTTTCTGCTTCTCGATTAAACTCGTCTAAACCCAGTTGCAAGTAATTATCGGTTAGAACAACTGTAAACTCTCCTCCCTCTCCTACCTGAATTGAAAGCGATTCCAAAGCCAGAATAAATGTCTCAACCCCCACTTTCCCGAAGCTAATCGCAGAAACTCTACTATTGTGTAGTTTGCGAATGGCATTTTCAGGTTCTACACCCAATGCTTTCCAGAATGCAGCAACTTGTGGAGGGAGAGTTTCTAAAGCTTCAGTCAAATATCCTTCGCTGTTCAAACGGACTAAGGCATTTTGAACTTCAAATAAGGAAACTTTTTCGTTTAAGTGCTCAACAATTTCGGGGACAGTATAACGACCATTTAAAAACGGAGCTAACAAAGCGTATAAACGACCACCAAGAGCGCATTGTCCTTTCTCGCTAAGAAGGTACACAAGATCGGGTTCTATCACTCTAACTTGATAATGAGGTTTAAACATTGGCTTATAAAACATAGCGCGATCGCCCCTCAATTTCAATAAATCGATGCCAACACTTTGTCAGTGGCGGCTCGAAAGGCGGTTGCTGCACCTGCACTCATATCACGCGGCGCACAGATTCGATTTCTCACATAGGCAAGGGTAATTGCTCCTACCGCAGAAGAAAACGGGTCGAGATTCTCTTTGCCACCCACTCGACCCCAAGGTAACAGGGTTCGATCGCCGTTCAGTAAGTACTCAGCGAGTAGCTTGAGGTGAAACTCGATCGCATCTTTGACGGCTGAGAGCTCGTCATTCACTGCTAGAGCTTGCACTCCGGAGTTTTTGATAATATCACCGATTGCAGCTTCTCGATTGTCACTGAGTCGTTCTGCTGCTTCTGCTCGATATTGAATTGTTTCACTCACAATTGGATCTAACGGCAAAGAATTTGCAATCGGTTCCAAGCCCCATTTCCGACGTAGAATGAGATTGAATGTTGCAGCATCTGTTTTAACGCGAGCAAAAGCAGGGCGATCGTTTAGGGCTGTAAACCAAGCATTGAGATTTGGAAATCGTGGATTGCCTTTGATGTGATAGTTCCGATACACAGGTAGACTTGCTGCTAATCGATCGAGAAGCGGAGCATATATAATGTCTGCTAAGCTAAACATACTGAGAAAGTAGGAACCTGGGTATTTTGCTAAGGTTTGCTCGAGTTCATCTAGCTTTGCTTCAAAGGATGCTTGTATAGTTGTTAACTCCTGCTCATCCGCAGAAGTTCCCATCAAGAACTTGAAGCCAATTCCCATAAATCCGTTTGTTTCGGCATCTTCAACGAACTGTCTTGCGATCGCATTTTCTTGAGGATCGCTTGGAAGCAGAGGCGAATCGCCAAATCGTGCTTCTAAAGCCAGCAGAATGTTCTTTGACTCATAAACCAACTCACCTTCGATTTTAGCAGCCGGAACTTGCGCTGTCGGAACGAGATCGGTGTACCATTTCGGCTTATTATTCAAATCAATGAACTCAGTTGCAAACGGAATTTCCTTTTCTTCTAGCGCGAACCAAACTCGCTCGCAGAAAGGACACCAAGAATGCGTGTCGCGATAGAGCAAAACAGGTGGTGGAGTTTCTGGAGACAGTTTATGCAGACTGCTTGGAATGGGTGCGGTAGAAGGGGATTGTCCGGGTCTACGCGCTCGTCGAACAGGAGTCTTATTTTGAGCCAGTTCTAACAGTCCATCCCAACTCAATGTAGTGTTCTCAACTGTCATCATTACCTCCGTTTGTAACAGTGTTCGCGATCAGCTTCGCTCAACGGCTTAAGCCGTTGAGTGAAGCTTTTGGTAAGCGATCGTGCAGTAACTTTTGTTGTATAGCTCAGCTTGAATATTAGTGTAGTGTATTGAATAAAGTTTCAATTGTCTATGGGAAAAAATAGGAGCAAAAAAACTACTCCTTTTTCGCTCTAAAATTACCAGTCTTTCTAGGATGGGCACTGCCCACCATTTACTATTGGTGGGTTGGTCTTTGTAGGATGGGCAGTGTCCACCATTTACTATGGTGTAGTATAGCTCTTCCTACGTGTTTAGGCAATCAAATGGCATCGAAGGGAGTAATCTATCAAAATGAAAAAAGGAGAAGCAAGGCGGGAGCAAGGTTTTTGCAGTTTGTAAGTTCTACTGATTTTTTCCTACTTTCTAATTCTGGTCGCCAATTTGTTTGGATAAAAATATCCTATTTTTACCCATTGTACTCTTGAAAACTAATGAAGAATATACTCTTGCCAGGAAAAAAGCAAATCGTTCTGATGATTGCATAATTGTTTAAAAGTTTCCCCTATATATAAAAAAGAATGAGCTTAAAGTCATTTTTGTAAGTAATTGGACATCATTAATTCCAATAATGTTTTTGATTTGCCCTATGCCCCTTGCCCGTTGCCCAACCTTGATGAGTATATCTATTTTAGTCCAGTTACTTAATGTGTTTATGTTTAAGGCATTGCCCTCATGAGGAGACTGTTTCAGAGATTTTCCCGGTTTATAGTAATTACTGTCACTGTTGCGATCGCAGTTACAAGTGGACATATTGTGTCAGCACAGGTCGCGACACCTCTACCTCTAGCTTCGCTTAAAAGCGTGTCAGTTCCAGAACCTGACAATCTTAGTGATTTCATTAAGGATAAAGTTGCAGCGATCGCTCTAGGAAAAGCTCTTTTCTGGGATATGCAACTAGGTAGCGACGGTTTGCAGTCCTGTGCGAGTTGCCACTTCCATGCAGGAACCGATAACAGAAGCAAAAATCAGATAAATCCCGGTTTTTTGCGTGTAAATACGGACGGTAGTCCAAACCCAGATACAACTTTCGATGTTGGTGGGGCACCGAACTACCAGCTAAAGCCAGAAGATTATCCATTCCACAAGCTGTCGAACCCGAACGATCCGACGACTGTTGTGGCTGACAGTAACGATGTCACCTCCTCTCAAGGAGTCTTCAATACTGAATTTGTTGCCGTCACACCAGGAAAGGCAGTGGATCGAGTCAAACCTTTACCAGATACGGTGTTTAATGTTGTTGGCACAAATGTACGTCGAGTCGAACCGCGCAACACTGCAACCACGATCGATGCAGTGTTTAACTTCCGTAACTTTTGGGATGGAAGCGCACAAAATATTTTCAATGGCGTGAATGCCTTCGGTTTAAGAGACCCCAATGCCGAGGTCGTAAAGGCAAACACCCCAAGTCAACTAGAATTCGTCAAAATTAGGCTCAAAAATTCGTCTTTAGCTTCCCAGGCTGTCGCTCCGCCGCTCAATTCCTTTGAGATATCTGCTAACGGTCGTACTTTCGAGGAAATCGGCGATAAGTTCGGCGCAATTGATAGAAAATCCCACAGCGCTGCTAAAGGGAAAAAGCTTCCGAGAAAACTGGGTAAAAAGTTACTTCCCCTTCGTCCATTAGGCAAACAAATCGTGCATCCAGAAGACAGCGTTTTAGGTGCCGAGAGTAGATGGCCCCAACCCGGTCTACAAACAGCTTCCTACGAACAATTAATTGCAAATGCCTTCAAGCCAGAGTGGTGGCAGTCCGATCGTTCGATCCAAGTTGACGCTAACGGTCAACGAACTTTTATCGCTCGACGAGACCGATCTGACGAAACGAAAGAATACACGCTAATGGAGTACAACTTCTCGCTACTGTTCGGGCTAGCAATTCAGATGTACGAGTCTACACTAGTCTCTGATGACACACCACTCGATCGCTTCTTGGACGGAGATACCACAGCCTTAACCGACCAACAACAGCGAGGGAAACAGCTGTTCGAGGGCAAAGCTGCTTGCCTCACCTGTCATCACGGAGCAGAACTCACTAGTGCTTCGGTTAACTTCGTTAGTAAACAACGAATCCAAAGTCTCAACCAAGTCTTCTTTGATAATGGCTTCTTCAATATTGGTGTCAGACCCAGTTTGGAAGACCCCGGTGTTGGAAGTAACGATCCATTCGGCAACCCACTTTCAGAGTCGCGACTGGCTCAGCAAGGTAAATTCGAGCAACTTCTCGGCGAAGCGCCAAACGTTACTGTCCCCTCAGACAGTAGAATATTGAATGACGGAGCTTTCAAGACGCCGGGACTGCGTAACGTAGAACTCACCGCCCCTTACTTCCACAACGGCGGGCAATTGACTCTGAAGCAAGTAGTAGAATTTTACAATCGTGGTGGTGATTTCCGTCAACAAAGCGCTCTAGCTCCACTAGGGTTAACGGAAGCCGAACAAGATGACTTAGTAGCTTTTCTGAAAGCGCTAACCGATGAGCGAGTCCGCCTGGAGAAAGCCCCTTTCGACCACCCGCAACTGTTTATTCCTAATGGTCATCCGGGCGACACTACCTCCGTTACTAATGACGGCACAGGAAAAGCCACAGATGATTTCCAGGAAATCCCCCCTGTTGGTCGTAACGGTGGCAACGGGACTCCAAATTTCTTAGAACTTCGGTAGTATTTATCCCCTTATGGGGATGAAAACTTCAGCGATCGCGGGCATTTTGCCCGCCCGATAGTATTTCTCATAAGTTAAGGATACAAGACATGATCCGAAGACTATGGTCATTTCGCGAGCGCTATCGCATTCTTCACTTAACCTGGTTTGCCTTCTTTCTCTCATTTGTCGTTTGGTTTAACATTGCTCCTCTTGCCACAACCATTCAACAGGATTTAAAGTTAACGACTGAGCAACTCAAAGTTTTGGCAATTTGCAATCTAGCCTTGACGATTCCAGCGCGAATTGTGGTTGGCATGATTCTCGATCGCTTTGGTCCTCGTCTTGTTTTCTCAGCCTTGCTCGTGTTGGCGCTCATACCCTGCTCGATTGCTGCAACCGCAACCAACTTCAACCAACTAGTCTGGAGCAGTTTAGCCACTGGGATTATGGGGGCTGGATTTGTAGTGGGAGTTCGCATGGTCGCAGAATGGTTCCCCTCCCAAGAGATTGGTTTTGCTCAAGGGATTTATGGAGGCTGGGGCAACTTTGGAGCCGCTGCTGCCCAATTTACATTACCTGCGATCGCAGTTGCCACAACTTTTTTATCAAATGGTGCTGTTAACTGGAGATTGGCAATTCTGTTGACTGGAATCGTTACCGCACTCTATGGTATAATCTACTTCTTTAGCGTTGAAGATACTCCACCCGGTAAAGTCTATCAGCGACCTCCGCGACATGGCGCGATGCTCGTCACGTCTGCTAGCAGCTTTTGGGCAATGATTGCGCTGGACTTGGGGATGTTGCTGTCATTGGGCTTGCTCACCTTTCCCCTCACACAGCTGCATATTCATTTTTTACAGGGTTGGCAAGAGCTATTGTGCTGGGTATTTCTGGCAAAATTATTCATCTTGCAAACATATAAGTCCTGGCACGTGAATCGAGAAGTCGTGGGTTCCTTAAACCCGTTCAACTCTGATTTTCTCAAAAGTAGTAAAACCTATCCGCCCGCACAACGCTATCAGTTTCGTCAAGTTGCTTTATTGAGCTTTACCTATCTAACCAATTTTGGCGCTCAGTTAGCCGTCTTCTCGATTCTACCAATGTTCTTTGAACAAACTTTTGCCCTAAATCGAGTTGCAGCAGGCATGGTTGCCGCTATTAGCTATCCCTTTTTGAACCTGATATCGCGACCGAGTGGGGGACTCATCTCCGATAAGTGCAGCCATCGTAAATGGACGATGACGCTGTTTTCTGTTGGTATTGGAGTCGGCTTTTTACTCATGAGCAGAATCAACAGTCATTGGTCTTTACCAATTGCGATCGGGGTGACGCTATTGTGTGCTTACTTTGTACAAGCGGGTGCAGGTGCCACCTTCAGCCTAGTGCCATTAATTAAGCGAGAAATTACGGGTCAGATTGCAGGTACTGTTGGGGCTTACGGCAATGTAGGAGGTGTAGTTTATTTAACAGTTTATAACTTCACAAATACTCAGACACTATTCTCAACAATGGGTATAATTGCGCTGCTCTGCGCTAGCCTCTGCGGATTCTTCCTCCAAGAACCCAATGATTCTTGTGCAGAGAACAATGCCACGGCGAAAGTGGAGCAGGGCTTTTGACTTTAATCGTGCCGACTGACTTTTGCCTTTAACCATCAATCCATCTGACATCGATTCAGTAATAAAGTTCTTCATTGATGAGGATTGTAAAGATTATGCTCAACTCAAAACCATCTAAGGCAGAAACTCAACCGTTGCAAACACTAACTCAATCAGACGGTGAAACAACAGAGCTTAATGCTGTGCTTAACGCTACACTTCGTACTGTCTGTGAAAGCATAAACTGGGATTATGGAGAAGCTTGGATTCCCAAACAGGATGGCACGATTTTAGAGCTGAGTTCAGCTTGGTACGTCAACCCTGCAAGAAGCATTGAGCAAGTGTCTAATTTACAGCAATTCCGGTTCTGTAGCGAAGCTTTTATCTTGTCTCCTGGTGTTGGTTTACCAGGGCGAGTTTGGTCATCACAGCAGCCCGAATGGATTCTAGATGCCTCGGCTCACTCAGAAACTTACTTTTTGCGACATTACATTGCGAAGGCGTTTGGTATCAAAACTGGATTGGGAGTGCCGCTCCTCGCGAACGCGCAGGTAATATCAGTGCTTGTCTTTTTTCGGTTGGACATCTGCGAACAAAATCCACGACTCATTAAACTAGCTATAGCAGCAGCACAGGTTGCCTTAAAAAACTGTTTCTAAAGAGGAGTATCCACTATGCACGAACTCACTCACTCAAAATCCCTACCAACTTTGTTGCTAGAGACACACAAAGGGAAACCCTATTGAAAAAGCCAAACGGGTGGTAGAAACCATAACTCAAGTGCTGAATATTGTTATTGAATGAAAGATGAAGGATGAAGTTTATCGAGCAGAGCGGATGACATTCCTTGCCTGCTGCAAAGTATCGCGTACTCGATTTATAGCGCTTTCCAACACGGCGGTCATTTGTTCGACCTCTGAGGTGTCTTTTCTTTCAATTGCCTCTCGCACACCGGGAAGGAATTTGGCACTATAACCAGTGTCATAACCAGGTGCATAAATTTGATGACGATACCAGGGGCGACGGGGCAATCCCTTTTCGTCTAGGAATGCTGATTCTGCTGCTATTAGTAAATCGTTCAATCGGGATATAGCTTTTCGGTTACGTTCTAAAGAGCGCTCTGTCATTTGTGCAAATTGGGCGGTTTCTGCATTCAGTTGACGAGCGGTCGTTTTTAGTTGACTATTAGCGGCGCGAATTCTATCTATGTCTACTGCAACACCCTGCTGTTGAGCCACGGAGGAAAGCCCGTCAATGTAGCTGTCAATTGCCTCTGAATAACTAGCGTAGTCAAATGGCAATAACCGTGCATTTGCCATCCGTAGTAGAAATAACGATACGAGTTCCGTTAGTTTTTGACCATAAGCAGCGCCAGGATCGCCATAATTCTTAAAAAACCAGTAACTGTCGTAGCGGGAATGATAGCTGCCATAATCACTAGCTCCTCCAAATCCAAAATCAAGGGAGGGAACGCCCAAGTGATGTAAAAACACCATGAAGTCACTACCTGCACCCAGTCCATCTAGAGGCACTTGAGGCATACCGTTAACAGTAACAAGATTTTTCTTCTGGGATTCCCGCCACGCCTCGAAAATACTCTTGTCACTATTTGGTATTTGCACTTCTTTTGTAATTTGATTGAGTAAAGGCTGGAGTGAAGCAACACCACTAGCATTAAAGTCGCCAGCAACATAAAACTCTCGGTTCAAGTAGACGACAACATTTCCCTTAAGCGCCTCTTGAAATTCTTCACCGTACTCAGTAGAGCCAATCATACCATACTCTTCTGCGTCCCAAGAAGCGATCGCTATTGACCGTTGCGGTCGATGTCCCTGCTTGGCAAGTTCGCCAATTGTCCGAGCGCTTTCTAGTAATGAAGAAGCACCAGCAATTGGGTCATTTGCGCCAAAGCCCCAAGCGTCTCGATGACTACCGGCCATGACAATCTTTTTTGGTTCTGTCCTTCCTCGGAGAATTCCAATAACATTCACTATCGAGCGTACAGACCAATCTGACTGCAACTGCATTCTGACGCGAGCTTGTCCGGAACCAATAGAGTAAGTAATTGGCAAACCTCCCTGCCATTTTTTTGGCACGACTTCACCACCCAAATTTTTCAGGATTGGTAGAGCATCACTGTAAGAAATTGGCAAAACGGGAATTTTCTCAAGCGTCACTGCTTTTGATAAGGGAAGGCGCTCGACTCCCGGCTTAGAAGGTTGCATCGGTGTAAGTGGATCGCCTGGATAATTAGGTATATCTAAGACAGAACCTATCTGTACCCCAAATTCCGAGCGCCATTTTCCTTTAGGAAACACTTCACCTTTGACATAACCATCGTCTGCGGGGTCTGAATATAACAAACATCCAACAGCGCCACGTTCAGCCGCCAATCTTGATTTGACGCCACGCCAACTACGACCATAACGAGCAATAACTATCTTACCCTTCACTGAAATCCCCATGAAATCGAGTACCGCATAATCCTCAGATAGTCCGTAATTCACATAAACCACTGGTGCTGTGACATCGCCATCAGCTGCATAAGCATTGAACGGTGGTAATAAAGCTCGATCGTATGAGTCCGGATCGGTTGGGATTGACGGTTCAATTAACTTCAACTTATATGACTCTGGTTGAAGCAGCGTTACAGAGCGCTCGATCGGACGTGGTAGCAACACCTCGTAGCGGTTGAATACGACTTCATCGAAACCATACTCTCGCAATCGCTGAGCGTAGTATTGGGCTGCCTTTATATTGGTATCAGTTCCAGCTTCATGAGATCTGGATGTCAAAGCGCGAACGTGTGTTTCTATCCGTTGGGCTACTGGCTTACCAATAAGTTGTTCGAGTGTCTGCTTCTGTACAGAGGCGGTAGTTAAACCAGGAACGTTTTTTCCTTGCACCTGTTGGATTGCTGTTATAACGATTACTAGGCAGGAAAGCAAAAGGATACTACCAAAACGAAAAGTATGTTTTATTTTAGAACTTAATTGTTTCCACATAAGAGTAATATGTATGACTCCTATTTGATTTTTAAACTACACATAGGCTGGCTTTAGCCCTACCTACAGTACTTATCGCTTTTCTCTTTTATGACTATCACTGATGCAATACTTGTCGGGTTTTGCCTTTTTTCCTCCCCTGCAAACCTTGCTAGATAAGTAGTAGGGTGGGCAGAAAACAAGATACAAGCTACAGTTCAAAAAGCAATAAGCCCTGCAAACCTTGCTAGATACGTAGTAGGGTGGGCAGTGCCCACCATTAGCTGTTGGTGGGCACTGCCCACCCTACTTAACCAAGCAGTATCGATCGCTGATGTATATCTGAAACCAATTTTGCTAACAATACGTTAAAATTTCTATGGCTCAAGAATGATGCATTCATAACCAGCTTTACCCAACTTATAAGCACAAGCCATTCCCGCTAAGTCTGCACCAAGAATAATAACGTGCTTACCCTCTAATTAGCCAGCACAAGAAGGGCTAAGTAGATTGTAAATTTAAGTGGGCAAATTGAAGTCAGATCGGTGGCTCAACCTCAACTCTTCATGTCTCTACAATATTGAATAGAATTTCGACTGTCTATAGGAAAAAATAGGAACCAAAAAGCTACTCCCCTGCTGATTTTTTCCTACTTCCTAATTATTTTAGCAATTTGTTGAGGTGAAGATATCCTATTTTTACCCATTGAACTCTTGCTAATTCATGAGGAATATAGTGACTAAAAGAAAGACGCAACAAGCTGAAATAGCTTGTCGCATAAGTCTCAAAATAACTATATTCATGGAGAATTACTAGTACTAAAGTTGTGAATAGCCGCTATTGTGTTCTACTCGACTTAAAAATTCATCCAATACTTGCAGAAATGTTTCTGTTTCTTCCAAATGAGGCATATGCGAACTGTTTTCAAAGAGTACCCACTCCGAACCAGAAATACCAAGATTTAATTTTTCTACACAAGCTGGGGTTACTTCATCATACTTACCAGAAAGTAACAGTGTCGGTACGGAAATTTCACTCAAACGATTTTCAACATTCCAGTCGATGATTTTGCCAGTACCTCGAAACTCTGTACCTACTTTGCTGTAAGCTGTAGTCAAACAACTAGGCCAAGGGTCTAAGCGACAGAGAAAACAATGGTTAAAAACTTCTATTGCCTGTTTGTATTCTGTATCTTGGGTTGTCCCTGCGGTTTCATGTTTGCGAATAGTCTCTTGGATATCTGCTGGTAAATCGTTCATCAAGTTATAAGCTTCAGTCACAAATTGCTGAATATTGGCTGGCGTATTAGCCAAAATTAAACTGGCTAGACCAGTTGCTTGAGAAAGGGTATGTTCTAGTACCAAACAACCACCCCATGATTGTCCAAAAAGATGGATTTGCTTTAAGTTTAAAGCACTGCGAATGGCTAACAGTTCATCTTTAAATAAATTAATGGAATAGAAATTTTCGTTCTTTGGGCGATCGCTATTTCCACATCCGAGTTGATCGTAGAAAATAACTTGCCTTCCGGTGTGAGCGAGTGCTTCTAATGGTTCTAGGTAATCGTGAGGTACTCCCGGTCCTCCATGAAGACACAGCAGAGGTAGTTTGCCTAATTCTTCTTGGTTCGGTTTAACAATACGATACCACACTCGATAATCGCGAAACGAGATAAAACCTTCAACGGCAGAAGTTGATGACTGTTGATTCATACACTGACCAGCTTATTAGCAATAGTATTTACAATAACTTAAACTTAGATGGAATTCAGGCACTTGTACTGCAAAAAATGGCACAAAAAGAGTTGGTAAATCCCAATGCACTCGAACGGAACCTACAAATAAGTGCTCACCCTCTAGGGTTGCAGTCTTTGTTAACGAGTCAAATTGATACACATTTTACAACGCAACCTTTTCTATAGCGGTTTTCACTTGAATGAAGTACAGATTTATCTGCGTTCGTCTGCTACAGGCTGCGGTTCCATAACTTTTTTAATGTATTGCACCCAATTAAAAACCGCTATATTTCAGGAAGTTGAAAAAGGTGGTAGGGTAATTATTAAAAGTCCGCTAAATGTCAATGCGTAAGTTCTAGGATCGAATCAAACTTATATTTTTTGGAACAAATATCTTTTTGCTAAATCTTTTGAAGACAGCGCTTATGACAAAAGTCAACTTAAACTTTGAGTATCAAGTGGGAGGGAGTCTTGAAAGCGGTGCTCCTAGCTATGTGACACGACAAGCCGATTCAGAATTTTATGAAGCCTTAAAAACAGGTCAGTTGTGTTATGTCTTGAATTCGCGACAAATGGGTAAGTCTAGCTTGCGAGTGCGGACAATGCAAAGGCTGCAAGCAGAAGGAACGATTTGTGTTTTTATTGACTTAACGGGTATAGGAAAGCAGGATGTGACTCCATCCAAGTGGTATGCAGGTTTTGTTCAATCTTTGGTAAGTAGCTGCCAACTACACTCAAAAATTCAATGGCGGACTTGGTGGCGAGAGCGACTAGATTTACTTTCTCCAGTGCAGTGCTTAAGCCAATTCATTGATGAAGTACTTTTAGTAGAAGTGAAGCAAAATATTGTTATTTTTGTTGATGAAATCGACCGGGTTTTAAGTCAAAATTTTTCACTGGATGATTTTTTTGCTTTAATTCGATTTTTCTTTCAACAGCGACAGGTACATCCTGAATACAGGCGCTTAACGTTTGCGCTATTAGGGGTAGCAACTCCTGGCGATCTCATTCGAGATAAAACTCAAACACCTTTCAACATTGGGAGGGCGATCGAACTACATGGTTTTCAGCCTCATGAAGTTCAGCCGTTAGTCGAGGGATTGAAAGGAAAAATTAGTAACCCCAAAGCAGTGATCGAGGAGATACTGGATTGGACAGGTGGTCAACCCTTTCTCACACAAAAGCTGTGTCAGTTAATGGTCTTTGAATCAGCAATTAAGAATTCCCCATCGGTTGAGCAAGTGGTCAGAACGCGGCTTATTGAGAATTGGGAATCCCAGGATGAGCCGGAGCATTTACGGACTATTCGCGATCGCATCTGTTACAGGAATGAGCAACACACAGGTCGGTTACTAGGACTATACCAGCAAATTTTACAGCAGGGAGAAGCGATCGCTGATGGCAGCCCAGAACAAATTGAATTGCGACTGTCAGGGTTAGTAGTCGAGCGCCAGGGTAAACTCAAGGTCTATAACCGCATTTATGAAACTGTATTTAACAAAAGTTGGGTCGAGCGTAAATTAACCGAGTTACGACCTTATGCACAAGCGCTTGCAGACTGGTTAGCTTCAAATTACCAGGATGAGTCATATTTGTTGCAAGGGCAAAACTTACAAGATGCTTTAACTTGGGCATTAGGCAAAAGCCTCAAGGATTTGGATTATCAATTTTTAGTCGCTAGCCAAGATTTAGCCAAACGTCAAGCTCAAATGGCGTTAGCAACGTTAGCACAAGCTGGTCAAATACTAGCAGTGGCAAGGCAAAAAGCTAAGCGAGAAGTTCTCAAACTACGAATTAAACGGCGTTGGGTATCATTAATTGCTGTGTGTGCTAGCTTACTTGTTATGCTACTGCATTTTTGTGGGCTTTTACAAAGATCCGAGTGGGATATGCTCGATCGGTTTTTTCGCTGGCGTCCTTTAGAATCGATAGAGAAACGTGTTGCTATTGTTACTATTGATGAAGCGGATATTACTAAGGTGGGAAAGTGGCCTATATCCGATCGAGTTTTAGCTCGAGCAATTAACAATATCATTGCCCAAAAACCTAGAACAATTGGTCTGGACATTTATCGAGATTTACCTGTAGAACCGGGACACAGGGATTTAGTTAACTTGTTTAAATCAACTCCTAACTTATATGGTATCGAGAAAGTTGTAGGAAATGCTGTCAATACCATTGCACCTCCTCTCGGTCTTAGTCAAGAAAGAGTAGGTTTCGCCGATCAAGTATTAGATGCAGATGGTAAGGTACGTCGTGCTTTGTTGTCAATAAGCCTTTCCGATAAAGACGTGCGTTACAGCTTGGCATTCAAGTTAGCACGGCATTATCTGGAGGTTCAAAGGATAACTCCAAAAGCGATCGATAGCAATCCCCAACGCCAACAGATGCGGTGGGGTCAAGCAGTTTTTGAGCGCTTTGAAGGAAATCAGGGCGGTTACGTTCGTGCTGATTCTGGAGGTTATCAAACATTACTGAATTTTCGAGGCGATCGGGAAAGTTTTGTCACATTATCTTTAACAAGTGTATTGGAAAGTCAAGTCCCCCCTAATAGTTTCCGCGATCGCTTGGTTCTTATTGGCACTACTGCTGAAAGCATCAAAGATTTATTTTATACGCCTTACAGCAATGCTCTGTTTGGTTCCCCTCAACTCATGACAGGAGTAACCCTTCATGCCAACATTGTCAGTCAAATCATTAGCTCTGTTCTTGATGGCAGATCTTTGCTTCGCGTTTGGTACGAGCCAATAGAATGGATGTGGATCGTAGCTTGCGCAGTGTTAGGAGCAACGGTTAGCTGGCGGATCGGTTCTGTCATCGCGAGCGCTATTGTTATAGCCCTTACCAGTGTTGGGCTAGTGGGGATTTGTTTCCTAGCCTTTTTATTAGGCTGGTGGATACCTATCGTTTCCTCACTGCTAGCGCTTTTAGGATCGGCAGTTGCGTTGTTGCTTGTTACTATCAAGCAACTTGAGAAACTTCAATTCCGTAGAACTTTATCACTGCTTTTGGAAGTTTGTCAAGAACATCCCATTGAGGGGCTAATTGCTATTGAATACCTTAAGCAATCAGAAAGTTGGGACAATCAAGTTTTCATTGAGCGTCATCTTATTGACGCTCACCTGTCTAAACAAATTTTTGAATAAACTCATACATCAAATCGACTCTACCCTTTCGTAACATGGCTGGATCGAGTCTTTCTGTTGTATTGCAAGTCATTAGAATCACCAACCGCTGCTGTATTTGAATGCCTGAATCTTCAATCACGCTTTGATATAACGTGCCATCTAATAAACTCAAAATGTGTTCTGTATTATTACTGTATTGGGCAACTTCACTTGCGCGATCTTGTGCCAAATTATCAGCTTCATTAATGATAATACAAATTTTTTCTAAGTATGTTGGAGGAACAAAGTTAGCGATCGCATCACGATCCAATATAAAAATGACATACCCTAAAGGCATCAGAATTTCTTTTGCCACTGCTTGCGTCCAAGCTGTT
This sequence comes from Scytonema hankhaensis NUACC26, assembly GCF_045865695.1. NCBI lineage: Bacteria > Bacillati > Cyanobacteriota > Cyanophyceae > Nostocales > Scytonemataceae > Scytonema > Scytonema hankhaensis. The sequence continues at coordinate 14,613 of NZ_BAACAP010000169.1, read as the reverse complement.
TTCCCCGTTCCCGGTTCTCCATGTACCAAAACAGCTAGCTGATTTTGGTTAAGAACGGCTTGCTGTACTGTATCGGTAAAGCTTTGAATACCGTCGGGAAAGCTACGAATGAGAAATTGGCTGTGAACTTTACCGACACGGCTTTGATACCCACTGAGCATGACTGCCAAATCGTAAGTTGCTTTATTAATCAGTGGTGCTAAATTTTTTGCCATGAGAGTATATTGTCGCCTCCCGCGATCGTAAGCATCGATTTGCAACCAAACATCGTGCTTGCTCCAGTAGGCATAAACCGTGTTAACAACGTCCAAGCGTTCCCAATTGACAAACTTTTCTGTAGGAAAATAAAAGTCTCGTTCTAAATAATGCTGCGTAATAATATCCGGACATTTTAATAAATCTAAAACCCGCAATACAGTAATTTCCTGAAGCCGGTTCAAAACGTAATCAATAGGTATGCTATTGCGACTGACAAAATGAACAATAGGCGTTTCCGTACTGAGGACATCTTTATAACGATGATCCGGTGTGAGGGGATCGGGTGTAATATAGTTCCAAAATTTTTCTACCTCGTAACGTGTATTATCAGAAACAACGTTTAATAAATTAGCCCACCAAGTATAATTATTTCTTCCTAAAATCTCAGCAACGCTACTTGCCAGATTCAAACTTTTTTGAGTCAGTTCTTTCGTATCGTTATACAATAGATGCCCAACAAACTCCCAGTCCAACTCTCTGTGAAAGGGTCGCCACCCACTTTCCAGTAAACTTTGACGATTGCTATTAATGGAACCGCCTTCACGGTGTCTGTAGTAATCAAAATCCATGATTTTCAATAATGCTGCAGTGTTAATATTATGTCTTTTTTTATATGAGAGCTTGGTAGGAGTGACTGTTATAGATGTTTGGCTTTGTATATACAAACTTGCATGGCGTTATTTTTACCTCAGAATTTTGTAACATTGTATCTATATATAACACTACTTGCACCAGCAAGACTTAAGATTTAGGTATATTTTCTTCATAAGATGAGGTAGGTTGGGTTGAGGAACGAAACCCAACACAATAATATATTTATTGGTTTTGCTGTTGCGTTGAAATAATGATATGCGTAATTTTTACTTAAAAACCTAACAAACATGGAATATTTGTTGGGTTTCGCTGTCGCTCAACCCAACCTACCATTCTTCATGCTTCATCCTTATTAATGTAATTCTGTTCCTTCATGGCGAAGTAAATATCTGTCGCTAATTAACTTCAGCACAACCCTACCTACTTCAGGATGTTGTCTTTCAACAGTAGGTTGCACAACAACACCTTCCATTATACACTCTGGGTCGAGTGTACTATTGGCATTGTTAAATTGTGACACCGCCTCCCAACTGTAAGCGCCCGCGTAAAGTACAGGTACTCTTGGTAAAGAAAATTCTTCACAAAAAGCAACAAAATCGCTGTAATTGAGAAACTGCTTATCCTGACGGACAGCAAATAAAGCTAGCCCTATTGTGCCATTTGGTAAACCATATTTAATATCTTGGACACCATAGATTTCTCCAAAAACTTGAGTTAGAGGTGGAAGTTTGTGTAAAACGGGATTCTCGTGGTAAGCACGAACATAAACTAGATTTTTATTGACCTCATTATTTTTCCAAAAGTAGTTATGGCTACCAATACGAGTATTGCCATCAGCATCTACTAATACCGTGAAGTTAGTTCCGTGTAGTTTTTCTGTGACTACGACTTCTTCGCCTTCTATCAATACGTCTTTGTAACGCTTGAGATGTTCTGGACTGGGAAATTTATAATGCCCAACGTGGCTTTCCATTTCCCCACGCATTCCTTGAGGAATTGGATATTCATATTTAGTCACACCGAAATGTTCGGTATAGTCATCTCCAGGATTTCCTGTAAAATTCTCCCCTACAGGAATGAGCAAGCCTTCAGAAAAAATGCCCCGTAGTTTAGCAGCACGAAGTTTTTTGGAGTAATAAGGACGAATCCCAAATTTATCAAGATAGTCTTCTGGAATAACACTATCAATAGGAAAGTAAAAGGCTAAATCTCTAGGTTGAAAATTTCCTTTGGCGCTGATAACTTGATACGCCATTCCTTCCAAAGTTACAATCTCAAGTCTATCAGCATTGGGGTGAGAAGTCACACTCTTGATTTCAACAACTTCAACTTTAAATATGCTCATAACTTACCTCTCTACATAAGCATCATATTTTGAAATAGTTTTTTATAGGGCAAACGAAATATCGCTGTGAATTATCCACAGCTTTAAATAAGGATGAATGATAAAGGATTAAGGATAAAAAATCGTTGAGAGATGGATAAAAGCCACTCAATTTATTGATATGTTTACTTCATACTTGATACTTCATATAGCAATGCTAAATCATTCATGAAAAATTTTAATGACTGTAGGTAGGGAAGACAGCCCACCAAATCAGGCTTTTGTGCGGCATAGCCCTATCTACGTAATATTTCAAAAATCAAATAGGAATCCTATACTTTAGTTGAGCGAGCGTAAAGTAGTACAAGCCCTCGTTCGCCTAGCTTGTTTGTATGATGCAGTACAATACTTTTATAATACATATACTACAAAATGTCAAGCGGTACTTTTTTCACAAGACAAAAGTATCTTCTTCATTGAGTGGAGCGATCGCATCTTAGTAAGATAAGTAAAATAGTTCTAGTTATGAAAGTAGTCGAACGCCCTATGCGCTATCTGGTTAAATTGCTTAAAACTGAAGAAGGATACGCTGTTTGGTGTCCTGCCTTGCGCGGATGTTGTTCTCAAGGTGAAACAGAGGCAGAGGCTTTAGAAAATATTAAGACTGCAATTCAAGAGTATTTGGAAGTTGTTGAGGAACTGAACCAGGAAGGGGAATCATATTACGTGGATCTGGAGGTTGGCGTTGCCTAAACTACCTGGGATTGCACATCAAAGAGCAGTTAAGGCTTTTGAGAAGGCTGGCTTCCAAATTGTGAGACAAAGTAAGCATATAATCATGAATAATGGTGAAACGGTAATTGTTATTCCCGGACATGACCCCATTAATGCTTATACAATGGGCATTATTATTCGAGATGCGGGTCTGACAATTGAACAATTTGTCCAGTTACTGTAACTTGACTATCCGGTGGTACAGGCGTTGAGGTTCCTTGAAGGAGCGCATATCATACAGAGCGGTCTTTCCGAATTCGCTCTTCAATATCTTCCAGTGTTTGTAACACCAACCGTTTGGCTTGCAGCCTCCAGCCCCACTTTTGCACGCGGATAGCGATCGCCGTACCAATTACAGTAGCAATCAAGTCTAAAGGTTGCATAAAAGAAATTCCCAACAGCAGTCCTAGACCAGCAATACCCCAGAAAGGTAGCGCCACAGCTTGACGCTGCGTTTCCACGAGTTGAGAGATGGGATCGGAGGGCATTTCAGCAAGCAGTGCTGTTTTGACCTCTTGTTGTTCTTTTGCAGAAACAGAAAGACCAATCTTCTGCCGAAGCTTTTCAATTTTACGAGCATCAGTACTGTACTGTGTCAGTTCATCCTCAGCCATGAGAATTAGGCGTTCATACTGTCCCATCGATCGCTAAGTCTTGTTAAAGAATAGAAGCTCAAGTTTTCTCATAACAAATTTTAAACCGAAACAGATGTTTTCAATGCATTGCGAGCAAGTCACTTTTCCATAACTTATTGCAATAATTATGAAATAACAAGCAAACTTTGACAGATTGTCTTTTGACGACGTAAACCAGGAGCTAGAGAATTATGAAGGATTTTCTAGAATGCGCTTTTTTGTAGAGGAGACAAAGGATGAAAAGAATCGTTTCAGTGCTGTTGCTAGGTATAGCAATATTTACTTTTGCTTTTAACCGTCCTGCTTTGGCATCTGATACCGTGAAGGGAGCCAAAATTTTTAACGCCAATTGTGCTTCTTGTCATGCGGGTGGAAAGAACTTAGTTCAAGCTCAGAAGAACTTGAAGAAAGAAGCTCTAGACAAATACGCGATGAACTCACCTGAAGCCATCATTGCCCAAGTCACAAATGGAAAAAATGCAATGCCTGCCTTCAAAGGTCGCCTAAAACCAGAGCAAATTGAAGATGTTGCAGCATATGTACTAGATGAAGCGAATAATAAGGAATGGAAATAAGGTCTAAGTAGACATCATGAACTGCTTGCACTATAACGTATAAAAATGGGCGAGGGGCAATGGGCATTAGGTTTCTCCCTAACCTCTAACCCCTAACCCCTAACCTCTAACCTCTAACCCCTAACCCCAGATATTGCTTATGAATCGCTGCTTTCGGTTCATGTTCAATTTTAGTATTGCTGTTGCACTCGCCTGTCTTTGTTTTACTTTGCCTGCACACTCGTCATCCGCTCCTAATACCCAAATGACAGCAGGAGACTTCTTCAAGTTAGGTGTAGAAAAGATGCTCAACAGCAATTACCTCCTAGCTGTTAAGGATTTTACAGAGGCTATTCAACTGAAAAGTAATTTTACTGCTGCCTATAGCAATCGCTGTCTTGCGTATCTTCAGTTAGAGGATTATCAGAATGCGATCGCTGACTGTAATCGAGCCATCAACTTTGCACCTGACAATGTTGAAGTTTATCTCAATCGAGGATTAGCGCATCATAGACAAGGAAACGATCGAGCAGCAATTGCTGATGACAATCGAGCGATCGCACTTAAACCCCATAACTTTAAAGGCTACTACAATCGAGGGGTAGCCAATGCCATGTTAGGAAATTACCAACAGGCAATATCCGATTACAATTTGGCGTTAACTCAAATTCCTCAGACATCCAATTTACTTTTAGCGGAAATCTATAACGATCGCGGACTAGCTCATTTTCAGTTGTTAAACTTACAAACGGCTCTGCTCGACTTTTCAACAGCACTCCGTATAAATCCTAGTAGCTACAGAGCTTACTACAATCGAGGTTGTGTTTGTGGGCGAAGTGGGGATAATAAGAGCGCGATCGCTAACTTCACTGCATCAATCAAGCTACACCCAAACGATGCCCATGCTTATTTTAACCGAGGTGTTGCTTATCACCTACTTGGTTACAAACAAGCAGCAATTACAGACTTGCGAAAGGCGGCGGATAACTTTGCTTTCAATAAAGAAACTGTAGCACGCGAAAAAACCCTTGATGTTCTTGAGAATATAAAGCGACAACTTCCGTTTTTATCAGAAATTGCTCTTTTGTGAAGGAAAAGCATCTTGATGCTACGCACTCTCCATGCGATTTGGAAGTAATGCTATGTCTCTACCTAACTATCATCCCAAGCAACTCTCACTCAGTCCTTTGGAAAATGAAGTTTTATGTGTCATTTGGGAACTTGGTACTCCAACAGTCAAAGATGTACGCGATCGCATTGTCTCTGTCGATTCAAAGCGAAAACTAGCTTACGCCTCGGTAACAACTATTCTCAAACGTTTAGCTAAAAAAGGGTGGATCGACCGCTACAAGGAGAGTCGGAGTTACAGATGGCTAGCTTTAATATCCAAGGAGGAAGCGCAAATACTCCAAGCTTACGAGCAATTGCATCAATTTTTAGCAGTGGGACATCTAGATGCAGTCGCAGCTTTTGCGGATAGTTTAGAACCAGCCAGTGCAGAGCAATTTGAGGCAATCGCTCAAAAAATACAAGGACTTCGCACAGACGTAACACCAGATAACTGAAAAACGGAGTAAAATGAATGAAAATGTAGGAAATTTTTGATTCGTTTTACTCTTCATAAGGCAAGTTGACTGGGTGTCACGCCTTTTTCTGAAGCGATCGCTTTCACCTGTTCTACCAGTTGCAGATTCTTGTAGAAATTCTCGCTCTGAAATCGCGGTGAATTTCTGCGGTAGTCTACTTTGTTTGTGCAACTGGCTGTATGCGCAAACCCTCTGTCTCATCAACTGTAGGAGTGGCAATCAGCGATTCATTTCCTGTCAGACCTGATGTGATTTCTACTTCAGTGCCATAATCTCTCCCAACGGCAACTTTTTGATAATGCACGGTTTGGTCTTTAGTTACAGTTGCTACCTGAGTGCCTCCAGCATTAACGACCAAGGCACTATCAGGTATAACAAAGGGAGCATTAATACGGTTAATGGTAAATTTGACACTGGCATACATCCCAGGTCGCAACGTACCATCCAAATTCTGTATTTCTAATTGTGTTAGCAAAGTGCGAGTATTTGGATCTATGGCGTTGCTAGTACGCACTACTTTACCCCTAAACACTCGTTGTGGTAACTCTCTGACTGTAATCTGTGCTGTTTGACCAGTCTGGACTAAACCTGATGAACTTTGTGGAACATTCACATTCACATTGAGGGGATCGTAAGCAGCAATGGTATAAAGGCTGGTATTACTAGTATTGTTGTTGCTAGTATTGGTATTATTGCTATTGCCACTACCTGCTGTAATCAGAACACCTGTATTGACGTTACGTGCTGTGATGATTCCTGCAAAGGGAGCAGTGACTTTCTTATAGGATTGTAATACAGTATTACGCTCCAAGTTGGCTTGACTGGCGTAGGCACTAGCTTGTGCTGCTTTGATGTTGGCAGAGTCAGAAGTAACAGTATTTTGTGCTGCCTCAACGTTGGCAAGATTAGCCTGATATGTGGCATATTTCGTATCTGCATCTTGTTGAGCCACTGCACCTTGTTTGACAAGCGTACTCCAGCGCTGCCAAGTTTGACGTGCTATTAATAGATTAGCGCGGGCTTGCTTTAAATCAGAAATACTTTTAGCTAAACTAGCACGACGTTGAAGCACGTTTGCTTGTGCTTGCGCTAACTCTGCCTTCGCTTGCAAAACTTGTCGATCGATGTCTGGTGAATCAATCTCTGCTAATAACTGACCAGATCGGACGCGATCGCCAATATCTACGTACCACCGCTGCAAATACCCAGTGCTGCGAGCGTAAATGGTTGTTTGGTTGAGGGGTACAACAGTACCTGGTAGCTCCAAATGGGTAGTAGCAGCAGCGCGACGGGGAGTAATAACGTTGACTGAGGGAAGGGCGCTTGCTTCCTTTACGGCTGCTTGTAATTCTGACTTTTGGCTTAACCTGGGTATAATTCCTATAGCCAGCAAGCTACCAAAAAAAACAGCACCAAGTACAGCCCAACCAAGTTGACCGATGCCGCGTCTTTGTTTTCTAGAAGTCGTTTGTTGTTCGGAGTTAGGAGACGGAGGACGCTGAGAATCCATAGGTAAACTGTTTCACAATATCTAATTTACATCAATTGGGCAACTGTACATAAAAAAGTTATGGAACCGCAGCCTGTAGCAGACGAACGCGGATAAATCTGTTCTTCACTTGAGTGAAAACGCTTATGACTCTCTTTGGGATGATGACAAAGAGTATTCTGTATGCAAATCCAAGAAAGTTAAATCGTCATCATCAATAGGACGAGGTGGTTTGCGCCGTAATATGCTGTATACAACAGGTACAAAGATGAGAGTAGCAATTGTTGCAGCCGATAAGCCGCCAATGACAGCGCGACCCAAGGGAGCATTCTGCTCGCCACCTTCACCAAGACCGAGAGACATTGGTATCATACCGATGAGCATGGCTAAAGCAGTCATCAACACGGGACGCAATCGGGTGTGACCTGCGGCTTGCGCTGCTTGATAAGCATTTTGCCCTTCTTGACGCTGGTCGTTAGCAAAAGTAATTAGCAGAATACTGTTTGATGTCGCTACACCTATACTCATAATTGCACCCATTAATGAAGGAACGCTGAGAGTTGTGTTGGTGACAAACAGTATCCAGACAATACCAGCTAAAGCACTTGGCAGTGCCATCATAATAATTAGGGGATCGAGCCAAGATTGAAAGTTCACTACCATTAAACAGTAAACCAGCACGATGGCAAACACAAGTCCTAAACCAAGTCCCAGGAAGGAAGAGTTCATCGTTTGCACTTGCCCGCGTACATTAATAAGACTACCTTGAGGCAATTTTTTCTGATAATCAGCTATGATGCGATTAACATCACGGGCAACTCCCCCAAGGTCGCGACCGGAGGAGTTGGCGTAGATATCGTAAACTCGTTGAATGTTGTAGTGATTGACAACTTGCATCCCCTTATCGCGTTTAACAGTAGCCAAATTACCCAAAAGTTGGGGTGTGGTTTGACCGTTGCCAACAGGCATATTCTTGAGACTGTCAATAGAGTCAATTTTGTACTGTGGTACTTGTACGGCAAGGGTGTAACTTACACCTTTTTTAGGATCGAGCCATTGATTGATTGCGGCTTGACCGCTTGAACTTAAGGAAGTAAGAACGCTATTGGCAACATCACGCTGGGTCATACCCAGTTGTTGAGCCTCAGTACGGTCTACATTTAGACGTAACTTTGGAGCATCGACAATTTGCTGCATATGTACATCTACCGCACCAGGAACGCGCATCATGCGTGCTTCAATTTGTTTGGCAATTTCAAAGTTGGCTTTTGAGTTTTTCAGAGGTCCAGATATTTGTACGTCAACAGCAGCAGGCAAACCGAAATTCAAAATTTGAGTAACAATATCAGCTGGCTCAAAAAAGAAGGTATAGCTGGGAAATGTCGCTTTCAATTTCTGGCGGAGTTGCTTGATATAAGAAAAAGTTGAACCAGATTCTTTTAGCGACACAAGAATATCAGCATCTGCTGGTCCAATTGTCGCACCGTTGTAGCCATAGGTCAGGTTAATACCACTGTTGGGTAAGCCGATGTTATCCAGAATCATCGCGAGATTGTCCTTCGGTACGGTCTGGCGAATAACGCCTTCGACTTGACTGACAATTCTTTCTGTCTCTTCCAAGCGGGTACCGGGTAAAGCTCGAACGTGGAGGCTAAACTGACCGCCATCGACTTCAGGGAAAAAGTCTTGACCGACGAACGGCAACAAAACTCCTGCACTGACTATAAAAGCGCCAAACAGTACGAATACCGTGCGTCGGTGATTCAATGCAGAGGTCAAAACACCATAGTACCAGTTGCGAAATTTCTCAAATTGTCGATTAAATTTTTCGTGTAATCGCCATATCCAATCTTTCTTGACAGATTGCGGTTTTTGTGTGTCTTTGGTTTGGTGGTTGTCGTGACCGTTATTGTTTTCGATTGGCGAATGGGTATAGTTATTGTCACGACTATCGTGAATTTCTACTAGCGAACGGGTATGGTGGTTGTCATCACGATGATTATTATGGACTGGTGAATCTATATTACGGCGATCGCCACGATCGTTTAGCTCCTCGCTTTCTCTATGCCAGTCCGCTTCCTGTGGTAAGAAATAATTTGCCATCGTTGGGACTACTGTCCTAGACAGCAGATAGGAAGCAAGCATAGCAAATACTACCGCCATTGCTAAAGGCACAAACAGGTACTTTGCGACTCCATTGAGAAATACAACTGGCACAAAGACAATACAAATACATAATGTTGCCACAAGTGCTGGAGTTGCTATTTGCTGCGCTCCATCTAAGATTGCTCGCTTAATTGGTTTCCCTTGTCCGAGATTTCGGTGGATATTTTCAATTTCTACTGTGGCATCATCTACGAGAATACCGACAGCTAAGGACAAACCACCCAAAGTCATGATGTTGAAAGTTTGTCCCAAACGACTCATTACAATAATCGAAACCAGCATTGAGAGGGGAATCGATACGGCTACAATTACGGTACTGCGCCAACTTCCCAGGAAAATTAAAATCATCAGCGCGGTGAGACAAGCTGCAATCAATCCTTCTTTGAGAACGCCTTCGATAGAAGCTTTCACAAATACAGATTGATCGAACAAAAACGATAAATTCAGTCCTGGGGGTAAGGTAGACTGGATGCGAGGCAAAGCTTTTTTTACCCGAGCGATGACATCAATAGTCGAAGCACTGCCACTCTTAAGGATGCTGAGTAAGCTCGATCGCCTTCCATTCTGACGAACAGCGTTTGTCTGTACGGCAAAGCCATCCCTTACCTGCGCGACATCACGAATGTAAGTCACAATACCGTTAACTTGCTTAATTGGCAAGTCGTTGAGGGCTGCCACCACATCTGGACTATTATTAATTTGTACGGCGAAGTCGCGAGCGCCTATCTTCATACTGCCTGCAGGCAAGACCAAGTTTTGGGCGCTGACAGCATTAGTTACGTCTTGGGCAGAAACGCCTTTAGCCAACATCGCTTGGGGATCGATATCAACCATAATTTGCCGGGGTTTACCACCATAAGGCAAAGGTACACTCGCCCCTTGTACTGTTGCTAATTGGGTGCGGACGAAGTTGGTAGCATAGTCATTAAGCGCTTGTTCCGGCAAGGTTGTGCTACTGACACTCATCTGGATAATCGGCACGCTAGAAGCGTTGTATTGAATGATGAATGGCGGTGTGATACCAGGTGGCAAAGGGCGCAGAATTGTTTGGCTGACAGAGGTAATTTGAGCGACTGCTGAGGCTATATTGGCGTTGGGTTGGAAGAAAACCTTGATGACACTAACACCACTCAAAGATTGGGACTCAATGTGTTCGATGTCAGCAACGGTTGTTGTCATAGCGCGTTCGCTAATTGTGACGATGCGCTGTTCCATTTCCTCAGGTGTGGTACCAGTGTAAGTCCAAACTACGCTGACAACTGGAATGTTGATTGATGGAAAAATGTCAACTGGTGTACCAAATATTGTGACTATACCCAAAATCACAATCATCAAAGCAGCGATCGCGAATGTATACGGAAGACGTAAAGCAATTTTAACGATCCACATACAATTTCCTTTTAAATGGGTTTAGCGTATCATCACTATTGCAAGAAAACAATTTAGAATCCTTCTTAAAAGTGGCTGGTATCATTACTGTACTTTCAATCTATTCGTGTTATATGTGGTAAGAAACGATCTAGCAGTATGGATTTACCATCATAGACTCGATCTGTTTTCATATAAATACACAAACCTCCCAGATGATTGCCTAATCCTCTCAAGCACGGTGTTGGCAACGGAAAAATATTTCTTATAATGAGCGTATGGGAAAGGTTAAGGCAAGAACTCAGTATGTCGATTGAAACACTGAACGACAAAGTGGCAACCAACAAGTGTGAAGAACTAGCAGCATTAGTCGCTCGACACACTGCCGGAAAGGGAAATGGCACCCATGCAACCGCGATCGCTCCCTTGACCTTCAGGCGAGAGTGTAATACTTCCACAGCAACACAGGGGGTCAGCGAACCTCTTCTTGGCATTGTGGTGCAGGGTAAAAAAGAAGTGTTGCTGAATGAAGAAACCTATCGGTATGGAGTCGCTCAGTATATAGTTGTTTCAGTGGATTTACCGTTGAGTGGATGTGTGGTAGAGGCGACACCCGATCTGCCCTATCTAGGATTTAAGCTGAAGTTAGACCCAGCACAACTCTGTGAGATCATTGCTCAAACGAACCGAGGTATCGGTAAGAACGAATCAGTAAGAGGTTGGTTCATCAGCGATGCCGACCCACCCTTGATTGATTGCGCCATCCGACTGACGAAGCTTTTAGAGACCCCGCAGGATATCCCGTTTCTGGCACCGACGATCGTCCGCGAAATTTATTACCGTTTGCTCATGGGTGAGCAAGGCGAAGCGGTTCGTCAGATTGCTACCTCTGGCAGCACAATGCAGCGGATTGCTGAAGCGATCGAACGGATCAAGGCAGATTTTACGAAGCCGTTGCGGGTTGAGGATTTGGCTGAGCAAACGAATATGTCTCCTTCATCGTTTCACCGCCACTTTAAGGCAGTCACTTCTATAAGTCCACTGCAATATCAAAAACAGTTGAGATTGTTAGCAGCGCGTCAGATGATGCTTGCCGAAAACGCTGATGCGGCTCAAGCTGCTTATCGGGTTGGGTATGAGAGCGCTTCGCAGTTCAGTCGCGAATACGCTCGTATGTTTGGAGCACCCCCCATCAGGGATATTGAACGGTTACGGGTAGCTTAAAAGCCCGACTCTAAGTAATTGGACATAATTAGAAAGCTATCAGTAACTAGTACAGGTCGGTGGAAATAAAGCTACCATTCAAAATGGCGTAAAAGCTAAAAAATATAAGACTTTTGACTTTTGACGAATGCACAGCGGTGGTAGTGGCATCACAACGAATGCCATAGGGAGTAAAACTTCTCTGGAATTTAATTTTCTGCATATGTAGTTTTGTATAGCTACTATTTGTACACAGTCACCATTCTCTGTGACACTACAAACGCTTGTTCTTTTGGGGTTAGAAGTATGAAGAAAATTCTGATTTTATCCGCTAATCCTATTAATACAACTCAGCTTCGTCTAGATGTGGAGGTTCGGGAAATCCAATCAGCGTTGGAGCGCTCTAGAAATAGGGAAGAATTTGAACTGATTCCCAGATTGGCTGTGAGGATTGACGATTTACGCCGTGCGCTGTTGGATTACTCTCCACAAATTGTACATTTTTCTGGTCATGGGGATGGAACTAATGGTATTGCTTTGGAGGATAACAATGGACACACGCAATTGGTAAGTACGGATTCGTTAAGTAATTTTTTCAAGTTATCCCAAGAAACAGTTGAGTGTGTGTTGCTCAATGCTTGTTATTCAAAAACTGAAGCAGACGCGATTTACCAGCATATCAACTGTGTTATTGGTATAGAGCGTGCTATTACAGATGAAGCTGCTATTCATTTTTCTAAAGCATTTTATGATGCTCTAGGCGCTGGGAGAAAATATAAAGAGGCTTTTGAGTTTGGTTGTAATAATATTGACCTCAATAGTATATCAGAGTTTTTTATACCTAAAATTCAAATCAGAAAAGAGTTGAAAACTTTATTTCCACTTAAATCAAGGGAGCCAAGAGCAAATATGACAGGTGGTAACAACGATAACAGACGCATTCAAGGCGGTTATATACAAGGGAATTTTTCTGGGAGTTATAACAATTCTGGTAATTATATTGAGGGGAATTACAATCCTTCAAGAGAAGAAAAAAAACTCGCAGAATCTGCTGCGGAAATTCAGAAATTACTAGAACAGTTGTCCAAGAGTTATTCTACAGACACGTTTGCTGGAAAGGTGCAAATCGCAAACGAAACTATAATCGCGGTTGAAAATAATCCGACTTTAGCAGCAAGGATACTTAGCGCTTTAAAAACGGGTGGCGTTGCAGCTTTTGAGCAATTTCTGAATCATCCTACAGCTAGCTTTGTTATGGGTGCGCTGGATGATTGGCAAAAAACTAAAGGTGATTAAGCTAAAGTACATTTTGTTGAATACAATTATTTACTTTTTTTCTGTTAAATAACTTCACTTAAATAAGACTATGACAGAAAATAAAAACCCAGAAAATCAAAGCTCTGTGGGAAACAGTAATGACAACAAGCGCATTCAAGGTGGATATATAGGTGGGAATATTTCAGGAAATTATAATAACTCCGGTGATTATGTAGAGGGCATATTATACAGTGTGCATGGTGAGGGGAATGTACTTACTTTTAATCAAACTGAGATTTTGCAAATTTCTGAGAAGGAGATTACTGCTCGCGAATTAATTACAACTTCTCCTTATAAAGGTTTAAAACAATTTGAGTCAAGAGATAAAGAGTTATTTTTTGGACGCGATAATTTTATTAAAACTTTGATAGATGAATTAGAATATACTAATTTAATTTTACTTTTGGGTGCAAGCGGTAGCGGAAAATCTTCTGTGGTAAGGGCGGGTTTGATTCCCTGGTTAGAAAGAAAGTATGGAACCGCATTTATTAATTTTACATTTACCCCAGATGCCGATCCGTTTGATTCTTTTTATGCTAGTTTGTTGGGGAATAAGTATTCACAAAAAGAAGCGAATATGGCTCGCAAGGTGCAGCCAGAAACTTTAATTCAGGTAGCGGAAAAACTCAAGAAATCTGATAAATTTTGGTTTATTTTTATCGATCAGTTTGAAGAATTGTTTACTATCAGTGATGAGAACAAGCGTGGGGAATTTGTCAATGGTTTGATAAGATTGAGTCAAGCTAAGTTGCCGAAGGTGAAAATTATAGCGACGATGCGTGCTGATTTTTTTGAAAGATTAAGGGAATTTCCTCAACTTGTGGAAGTAACACAAAAGCATCGCCCGATGATTGTAGAAATGCAGCCTTCTGAGTTGCGTTTAGCAATTGAACAACCAGCGGCGCATCATGGGGTAGTTTTTGAAGCAGGATTGGTGGATACAATTATTGCTTCGATTCAGGGACAAGCGGGTTATTTACCTTTGTTGCAGTATACTTTAAATTTGTTATGGTTAGAGGAAGTTAAAGCTGGTAGTATCAATGACCGAACTTTGAATATTAGTACATACGAAAATATCGGCGGTGTTAGGGGTGCGCTGCAAAAATACGTAGATAATATTTATAAAGAGTTGTCAGAATCGGAAAAGCAAGCAGTACAGAGGATATTTCTCAAGTTGGTTGGTATTGGTGACAATCCTGAATCTGGTATAGAGTGGAAACCTGTACGCAGAAGGGCGCTTTTATCTGAGTTTGGGGAAGATGAGCGTGCTGTGTTGTTAAAATTGGTGAATGAGAATTTGTTGGTGAGTAATGCTAATTTGTCGGAGAATTCTTCAAAAAAGGGG
>NZ_BAACAP010000168.1:0-45435 GCF_045865695.1 Scytonema hankhaensis NUACC26 | reverse complement strand
GTTATTCGTCATTGGTCACTGGTCACTGGTCACTGGTCACTGGTCATTGGTCACTGGTCACTGGTCACTGGTCACTGTATTACTGTTGCCCTTCTCTGCCTGTTTGCGTCAAAATATAAATTAAAATGCTGTAATTTCTCTTAACAATGGCGCAAGCACAGCTTTCTCCAAAACTTTCTTTACCCCAAACCTCGACACATAAGCGGGGATACGATTACGATTTGGTTATTGTTGGTGGCGGAATTGTTGGCTTAACCCTAGCCTCCGCGTTGAAAGATTCTGGGTTGAGCGTGTTGCTGATTGAGGCAAAAGTGGAATCAGCAGCCGTAGCCAAAGGTCAAGCTTATGCGGTACATATGCTTTCGGCACTGATATATCAAGGAATTGGTGTTTGGGACAAAATATTGCCCAATATCGAAATTTATCGCAAAGTTCGCCTTTCTGATGCGGATCGTTCTACCGTTGTAGAATGGCAAACATCAGATATCGGTACACAAGATTTGGGTTATGTAGCAGAACATCAAGCACTCTTGCATCCCTTGCAAGAGTTTGTTAAGGAGTGCCACAATGTTACGTACTTATGCCCTGCTGAAGTTATAAATATTCATTACCAACCAGACATGGTAACGATAAATATCAAAGTCGCAGGTGAAATGCGGACGGTTCGTAGCAAATTAGTAGTCGCTGCGGATGGTTCCCGTTCTCCCATTCGTCAAGCTGCTGGAATTACCACTAAAGGATGGAAGTATTGGCAGTCCTGTATCGTGGCTTTTGTGAAACCAGAAAAATCTCACAATAATACTGCATACGAAAAATTCTGGAATAGCGGTCCATTTGCCATATTACCATTGCCAGGAAACCGTTGCCGGATTGTCTGGACTGCTCCTCACGAAGAAGCAAAAGCTTTGTGCGCTCTGGATGACGAACAATTTTTGACAGAATTACAAGCACGATATGGCAATCAAATGGGTAAGTTGGAATTACTTGGCGATCGCTTTATTTTCCAAGTCCAACTCATGCAAAGCGATCGCTATGTCCTCCATCGATTAGCCTTAGTTGGAGATGCAGCCCACAATTGCCATCCTGTAGGCGGACAGGGATTAAATTTAGGTATTCGAGACGTAGCAGCGTTAGCGCAAGTTCTACAAGAAGCTCACGAAAAAGGTGAAGATATTGGCAATATAAAAACTCTCAAAAGATACGAACACTGGCGCAAACAAGAAAACTTAACAATCTTAGGTTTCACCGATTTGTTAGACAGAGTATTCTCTAATAATATTTGGCCAGTTGTTATCCTTCGTCGTATTGGTTTGCGGGTAATGAGACAAGTTCCTTTCCTAAAAGTGTTTGCTCTTAAGTTAATGATAGGATTGAAGGGCAAAACACCCAAACTCGCTTTGCGATAAATTTTGTAGTCTCTGAAATACTGAACTATGGACTACATATGTCCTCAACGTAAGGAGGCAAACGAACGTGGATTTGCTAATTCGAGAAGTCCAGCTTGATGATGCGGAAGCTATTGTCAGTATTCTGAACCCAATTATTGAAGCAGGAGTATACACAGCGTTTGATACACAGTTTACCGTAGAGGCTGAACGAGAGTATATTCTGCAGTTTCCCAAGCGTGGAGTGTTCCATGTAGCAGTATGTCGCCAGAACCAAAAAATTGTGGGCTTTCAAAGTATGGAACCATTTGCCACATACACCCATGCCTTTGACCATGTAGGAGTGCTTGGAACCTATGTAGAACTCTCATATCGACGACAAGGAATTAGTACAAGTCTCTTTCAAGCTACGTAAGAAGCAGCACGTTGCAAAGGATATGAAAAACTATTTACATTCATCCGTGCAGATAATGTAGCGGCGTTAGCTACCTACCGCGATCGAGGTTTTCATGTTGTGGGAACGTCAAAAAAACAAGCCAAGCTCAATGGGAGCTATGTGGACGAAATCATTATTGAACGATTCTTATAAAACGCTGTTAGGTTAGTAATTGCGAGATTATGCCAAACTATTTCACTGATGTTATCTTATAGTTAATCTTTTAGGTTTACTTACGAAGGAAAGGTAACTAGCAACCACTTTTACCTTTCTGGAGATCGCTGTTTCGGACTCTTACTTTAAAAACTGTGTTTCCTATTCCAGATATGCGATTACCTCCGGTACGCTTCGCGAACGCCAATAAAGTCGCCTACTTGTAATTGTACAATTATTGGCTGAATATCAGACCGAATATGAGGATATTTTTTAGACAGCGTGCGTAATCGGCTCTGAAATTGATCTGTAGATAGAACTTGAACGAATGGTGTTTCATTCTGCATCAATATCGTCCCACAGTTCTGAAACAGGTCTAGTTTTTCCGGCTTTTGCTTCTTGTAATGAAATGCGAAGACCTTCTAATATAGACTCTTTTGATTCATCATCATCCACCTCATCTTCCACAAACAGCACAATTACTTTAACACGGCTATACTTTTGAACCGTCAGAGGTTCATCTAAACACAGTAAACCTTTTTCATCAACGCTTCCCATTACTTCTTGCGCCCTCATTTTTCCTCCAGAAGTCTGTAAGTTTATCTTCCTATCATAATTTGCACTAATAATCTTAGCAAAATTATCATTACGAAGTCATTTATCAAGTCAATTTTCAATCGCCAAACATAATATGTTACGTAGGTTGGGTTGAGGAACGAAACCCAACATCACCAACATCATATAGGTTTGGAATATTATTGGAGTGGCAAAAAATGGTAGAATAATATCTTGCTTGTTTTTCAAAATGAAAAGTTTGCTTTATTATATTCTACAATATCTGCACCACGCAAAATAAATGCTGGGGATAACCAACGAGCAATTTGAAGCCTATCGATTTAGCTTTGGTAGAGAAGCCAGAAATTTATTTTAAGAGTGCGGCGGAGTTTAAACAGGGGTTGTTGAGTGTGGTTTAAATTCAGAACCAGTCCTAACTATAAATAAGGCTAAAAAAATTATGCAATCAGCTTTACGTATTACAACCAAAGTTTTACCAGGAAACAAAATAGAAATCGAACTCCCACAAGCTGAAATAGGCGACGATGTATATGTAATTGTGATTTTGCCTTCAAAAGCTGAACCTAAACGACGTTCAGCAGTAGATATTCTTAATGAGTTACCTGGAAGACGGCTTTTTAAAACAGCTGAAGAAGTGGACAAGTATCTAAAAGAGGAACGAGAATCATGGGAACGCTAAATATTCCAGTTTCCAGCCTGGTATATGTAGATACATCAATTGTTATCTATAGCGTAGAGAAGTTTCCTGAGTACTTACCACTACTTGCACCCTTATGGTTAAAGCTACAAGCAGGAGAAATTGAAATTATTAGCAGTGAACTAATTTTGATGGAAACTTTAGTCCTACCTCTACGAAATTCTGATTCCATGTTAATTAACGCTTATGAGCAACTTTTGGGTTCATCAGAAATGCGATTAATTCCTATCAGTCAATCAATACTACGACAAGCTGCTAATCTTCGGGCTACAACTAGCTTAAAAACACCTGATGCTATTCATGCTGCTACAGCCTTATCTATTAGCTGCAATCAATTTCTGACTAATGATAAAGGTTTTCGTAGTATTACCGATTTACCTGTCGTCATTCTCAGTGAAGTATTAGCATCTTGAACTCGAGTTTATAAATTAGTATATATAGATACATTGACTATTGTATATAGCTTATACCAAATTACGAAATGCATGATACATATAAATTTGTCGTAGGGGCGCAATGCAAGAGCGCCCTTACCAAGATATTTGTATCATCAAAAAAGTGAAATGGTATTAGAGAAGTTTAAATCTGAATGGTGACAAGATGAGAACAGGGCGTAACGTAACAAACTGCTTTTAAAGACCTGACAGAAATAGAAAGATAGAAAATGGAACCTTATTTTCACTAAAATAGCTGATAAATGAGCCGATAACCACCACTTTTACCTTTCTGGAGATCGCTGTTTCGGACTCTTACTTTAAAAACTGTGTTTCCTATTCCAGATTTGCGATTACCTCCGGTACGCTTCGCGAACGCCAATAAAGTCTCCTACTTGTATTTGTGCAATTATTGGCTGAATATCAGACCGAATATGAAGATATTTTTTGGACAGAGTGCGTAATCGACTCTGAAATTAATCTGTAAACAGAACTTGAACTAATGGTGTTTCATTCTGCATCAATATCGTCCCACAGTTCTGAAACAGGTCTAGTTTTTCCAGCTTTTGCTTCCTGTAATGAAATGCGAAGACCTTCTAATATAGACTCTTTTGATTCATCAGCATCCACTTCTTCTTCCACAAACAGCACAATTACTTTAACACGGCTATGCTTTTGAACCGCTAGAGGTTCATCCAAACACAAAAAACCTTTATCATCAACGCTTCCCATTACTTCTTGTGCTCTCATTTGTCCTCAGAAATCTGTAAGCCTATCTTCCATATCATAATTTGCACCAATAATCTTAGCAAAATTATCATTACGAAGTCATTTATCAAATCAATTTTAAATTGTCAAACATAATACTACTATGGAATCGAATTGTTGGGTTTCGTTCCTCAACCCAACCTACCAAGGTACAAATTTATCTGCATCCGTCTGCGTTCATCTGCGGTTAATTTCTTTCTTAGAATGCAATAATTGTAACATTTAATTAGAATGAAGCTAAATATTTAAGTTTCCAAGCTAGTATATGTAGATACATCAACGCCGCTATATAGCTTAGAAAGATTTAAATCTTTTCTTCCTCCTAAAGAAGGATTTTCATCATTACATAAGTAAGAAAAGATTCTGCCTATGAGAGCTTGTAGCAAACGCTCGTACAACCTCTACTTTCATAGATTATCGCTAAACCCATACTATACAAGCAAAGAGAAAAATAAAAATGCAAAATTTTTAACTTAAATGGCTGGAATTCCCATCCAGAAAAGAGAATAGCAATAACGATCCCCAAATTAGGAATACAAAAGTTAAAAGTAGCGACATTATCCTCAAGTGATGCTAGAGTTGCTAGAAATTCATGTGAAATTTTCAGCGGGTATCAATGCTGAAGCAACGACAAAAGAAAAAATATATCCCTCTCATTGCGGGTGCTGGATTATGTGCCTTCCTAGCTGGTGCAATGATGTCTGCGCCTCAGTTTAGTAAATCCTTTGGGCAGTGGCTGCGGTTTACTAAAAATTCAACTGAGCAGCTTTCAAAAGTCAGCACAGCTAAGTCCGCCGTGCTTCCACTGGTGTCACAGTCACCACATGAACGCCGTGCAAAACTAGAAACTCTTGCAAAGGGTCAGGACTTGCAAGACCGAAATCGCGCCCGTTATCTTTTAGCTAGCGATTTTATTGAAAAGAAACAAGCCAAACCAGCACTGGAGTTACTAGAAGGGCTAGAGGATGATTATCCACGCATAGCCCCCTATGTTTTGCTGAAACAAGCACAAGCACAGGACATTTTAGGGGAAGAAGGCAAAGCCTCTGATTTGCGGCAAAAGGTTGTGAAAAAATATTCTAAAGAACCTGCTGCTGTCAAAGCCCTATACTTGATTGCAACTCCTGAATATCAAGCGCAAGCCATTGAACAATTTCCCTCAAATCCTTTAACTTGGGAGATTGTTCGCCAACAGTTGCAAGAAAACCCACTTCAGCAGTCATTGCAGCTGATTTTGGCAAAACACGCTTACGATCAATCAGGTATCCTGCCCGTACTAAACCAGTTGGCAAATAGTCCAACTCTTAAATCTGAAGAATGGGAAATCGTAGCTGGAGCATACTGGGAAAATAGCGAATTTTTAAAAGCAGCAGAAGCTTACACCAAAGCATCTCGGACACCCCGCAATCTTTACCGTGTGGCACGGGGATACCAAGTAGGTGGAAAACGCCCAGAAGCAATTGCTGCCTATCAACAACTTGTGAAAGCATTTCCTGATGCGGAAGAAACAGGAAATGGGTTGTTGCGTTTAGCAGAAATGGCACAAAACCGGAAAGATGCAATACCATTACTTGATAAAGTTGTCAGTAAATTCCCCGATAAAGCCGGGGAAGCACTGTTGGAAAAAGCTAAGATTCTACAGGCTCAAGATCCAAAGGCAGCCACTCAAGCATTGCAGTTGCTGATTACTAAGTTTGGCAATACTGAACAAGCGGCAGAGTATCGTTGGAAAATTGCCGAAGAAAAAGCAAAAGCCAAAGATTTTAATGGTGCTTGGCAGTGGGCAGGTCCCATACCTACTAACAACCCCAACAGTATTCTGGCTCCAAGAGCTGGCTTTTGGGTTGGAAAATGGGCAACAAAAATCGGAAAAAGCCAAGAAGCGAAAAAAGCTTATGAGTATGTTATTAACCGCTTCCCTTACTCTTACTATGCATGGCGTGCGGCTGCAGCTCTAGGTCTTAATGTTGGCAGTTTCAATAATATACGCAGTCTCAACCCGAAACTTGTCTTCTATCAACGTACTGTACCAACTGCAGGTTCGGAAACTTTTAAGGAATTGTATTTGCTCGGTCAAGACCGCGATGCTTGGTTGCAGTGGCAAACTGAATTTGTCAATAAAATGCAGCCTACTGTAGCAGAACAATATACTGAAGGTTTAATGCGATTGGCAAAAGGCGAATATTTAATCGCGATTGATAAAATTTCTAAACTAGAAGACCGGGAAAAACCACAAGAAAAAGCTGAATATCAGGATCTGAGCAAGCAACTCACTTACTGGCAAGCTCGTTATCCTTTACCATATCTGAGTGAAATTGAAAAGTGGTCGGGAAAGAATGAGATAAATCCCGTACTAGTTACTTCCTTAATGCGCCAAGAATCTCGATTTGAGACAAAAGCTCGTTCTGTTGCTGGTGCTACTGGTTTGATGCAGGTGATGCCAGATACCGCTAAGTGGATTGCTCCACAAATCAAAGCAGATAGCAAAAAAATTAAATTGGAAAACCCCAGTGACAATATTATGTTGGGGACTTGGTATTTAGATCATACTCACGAGCAGTATAAAGATAATTCTATGCTCGCGATCGCCAGTTACAATGCTGGTCCGGGTAACGTTTCCAAGTGGCTGCAAACTTTACCAAAACAAGATCCAGATGATTTTGTAGAAGCAATTCCCTTTGATGAAACAAAAAATTATGTCCGTCAAGTATTTGGTAACTACTGGAATTATCTCCGGCTTTACAACCCCGAAACATCTCAGTTAGTTGCAAAATACTCATCAGAGCATGCTCAGCTATCAGCACGGTAAGCAACCCCCTCTCGTTCCCTGGCTCTGCTTGGGAACGAGGATGAGAAGTCGAGGCGGAGAGTGTTTAATCAAGGCATAACTTGCGATCGCCGTTTGTCAGTTGGGAAGAATCCTTCAGCAGCTCGCACCCCCGCACTAGTAACTTTTCTAGTGTTATGTCTTCTAAATTGCGTAAAAACACTGTACCACTGGTACTACCAAAAGCGATCGGGTTATTGTGAGAGCTTAAACTCACGCTAGTGAGCTTATCCTTTTCCTTTAAGCTTGCTTGTAATATTCCATCCCGGTTCCAAAGCTTCACCGTATTGTCATCGCTAACCGAGGCAAGTAATTCCCCATCACGGCTAAAACTGACTCCAGTTACAGCATCTCTATGTCCCCATAAAGTTTTGAGCAACTCACCATCTTGACTCCAAAGCTTCACCGTGTTATCATCACTAGCCGAAGCAATTTTACTGCCATCAGGAGACCAAGCTACACTATAAACTACATCTCTATGTCCCGACAAAGTTTTGAGCAACTTACCATCACTGCTCCAAAGCTTCACGGTTTTATCATCGCTAGCTGATGCTAGTAACTCCCCATTGGGACTGAAACTCACCCAATTAACAACAGCTTTGTGTCCCCACAAAGTTGTTAACAGCTTACCGTTCTGACTCCACAACTTTACAGTTCTATCCTTACTGCCTGAAGCGATAATATTTTGAGGACTCCAAGACACGCTTAAAACCGTATCTCTATGCTGTGATAAGGTGTTGATTAGCGTACCGTCGCGTCTCCACAGCTTGACCGTTGCATCCGTGCTAGCTGAGGCAAGCATATCCCCTTTTGGGCTAAAACTAACGCCCCAAACTCCATTTTTATGACCTTTCAAGGTATGAAGTAGTTTTGCTTCGGAATTCCAGATTTTAACTGTTTTGTCAAGACTAGCAGAAGCGATCGCGTCACCCTGAGGAGAGAAATTGATACTAGTCACGTCCCCAAGATGATGTCTAAACTTGAACTTCAGCACATCCTGCAATTTCCAAAGTTTCACTGTTGTGTCCCGACTTCCAGAAGCTAGGCTCTTTCCATCAGGGCTGAAACTGACACTATTAACCCAGTCGCCATGACGCTTTAAAGTTTCCAAGAGAATTCCGCGCTCGCGATTCCAAAAATTGACTGTCTTGTCGGTACTTGCTGAAGCTACAATCTGACCATCAGGGGTGAAGCTCACGCAAGTGACTTTATCGTTATGCCCAATTAAAGTTCTTATCAATTTACCTTCTCGACTCCAGAGTTTGACAGTTTTGTCCAAACTCCCTGAAGCAATCAACTTTCCATCTGGTGACCAAGCTACACTTCTCACCGCATCATTATGCCCAGATATAGTTTTCAACAAATTGCCGTTTCGACTCCAGAGTTTGACAGTTTTGTCCGCACTGGCTGAAGCCAGGGTTCGATCGTTAGGCGACCAAGCTACACTCAAAACAGCATCCTTATGACCTAACAGAGTCTTAAAAGGTTGACCATCCCGATGCCAAAATATGATGGTTTTATCGCTACTAGCTGAGGCAATTATCTCATCATCGTTCGTGAAACTGACACTATTGACAACTCCTTTATGCCCTATTAGGGTTGTTTTTACCTGCGCGGTGCTTGGATTCCAAAGTTTTACAGTTTTATCCTGACTAGCTGAAGCAACAGTTCTACCATCATGGCTAAAACTAACGTTGTTGACGACATCACTATGCGATCGTAAAACTCTATACTTACTCCCGTTAAAATGCCAGAGTGTAATATTACTATCTGCACTTGCTGAGGCTACCATTTTACCGTCAGGGCTAAAATTGACACTATTCACGCCCAAACTATGCCCCTGTAAGCGTTTGCTTGCTTGTTCACCCCTGAAAAAAACCAGTTGATAAAGCGTCTCTATCACCTGCGAGCGCACATCTGCATCTGGAAATATAACACTTTGCTGTTTTTTGCCTGCTTTTAAACCTTCTTTCAAGGCGTCAATATCTTTTCCTGAAGTTAAGAATGCTTCACTCGTTGCACTAATAGCTCTAATTTCATTTATCAGCGCTTGTCTCAATTGAAAGACTGAAATAAAAGAGGTGGCGAACGCCACTATAACTATAACTGAACTAGCAAGTGCTATTGACAGAGAGCGATTGCTTTTTGCCAGTTCTGCTTGCAATTTTTGCTGTTTGATTTCTGCAGTGAGTTGCTCAATTTCAATCTGACTTTGTATTTCTCGTTTGCGTAACTCCTTTAATTCTGTCAGTAAATCCCGACCTTGTTGAGGTTGGCTAATGACTTGTGGAGATTGCTGTTGTTTTTTCTTCAGTTGGCTTTTTAGCTGGTAAATCTCTGTTTCCCTTTGCTGTACTTGGTTGCGTAACTCTTGCAGTTGCGTTTGTAAGTTCAATTCTGCTTGTTGCAGATAACGAATCAAATCGACTAAATAATCATGAATTAATTGATAGCGGCGTTCTGGTTGGTCGGGAAAAAGCACGACTAATCCAGAACGCACTAAAATTTCTAAGACTAACTCTAATTGTTCTTTATGTTCTAATTCTGCTAGCTGAGAAGCTAATTCACTATAAGTTTTGTAAGGACGCTTTCTATTTTCATCTGTTAACAAATACAACACTAGTAATGCCGCTCTTTCATTTTCAGACCCGCATTCTTTGATGAGTTCTTTTATATATCGCTCGATGAGTTTTCCCGATTTAAATTGTTGGTACTCGGTCAGGGTTGTTATTCTCTCATCTTGCAGTTGCGCTCCCACGACTTGTAACTCAATTGGACGCACTTCTCCTAATTCTGTCGATAAATCTTGTACGACGGTATCAATCAAAGCAGGCTCTAAGTGAAAATGCGATCGCTCTGTTAACTTTAAGATAAAATTTTTAGCGTCCTCTTGGGCAAAGTTTTTTAACTGATAGCGAATATTTTTGTCTAAAATATTATCGTTAATCTGCTCCTGTTGAGCCAAATACTTTAATTCTATTAAACGATGTAAATAATCTTCTCGAAGAGAAAATATAATTTTTACAAAAGATATATTAAGACAATCGCAAAGAAATTTATCGAATTGTTGCAGCTTGTTATGTTCGGGACAGCTAAAGAAAAACTCCTCGAACTGGTCAAAAATTAAAACGGTTATGAAATGATTCTTAGCATTTTTTTGTAATTGTTCAAGAATGGCATTTTCCGAGTTAAGTATGACAGGATCGGATAAAGTAGCGCTTGCCCCATGTTGAATTTTAAGTTGCGCCTCTGTTAAAGATTTTCCTAATTCTCGAACCCAATTAGTATAAATTCGCACTACAACAGGCACAGCAATCTGGTCGCCGATCGCTCTGTTTTGCAGTGCAGGTACTAGCCCCGCCGTCACGGTAGAACTTTTACCGACACCAGATTGACCGTGAATAACTGTCAATTTTTGATCGGGACGACTAATTCTGCCAATTAAGCTATCAATATCTCGCTTACGACCAGAAGCATCAATTTCCAAAGCAACGCTAGTGCTAGCTGCGCGTGAAACCAACATGGGCTTTGTTGTAGGTCTCTGGGGTTGTAGGCGACCTGCGCCAATAAACGCACGCAAACCGTACTGCTGTTCGACAGAACGCCGTTTTTGCCTGATACAAAAAGCTTCTAAATACCGACCCGACTCAAAATAAAGCGATCGCATCTTCCGCAAAAGGCGAATATAACGATGAGCATCATACCGATGGTCGCTGCTTTCTAAAGCAGTGTCCAATTGACGATTCGCCGTTTTTAAACGTTTTAGAGCCTTTTTTTTCTCCCCCAAACGCTCTAGTGCTTGAGCTAACACTAATTGAGATATTTGCTTTAAAAGTAGTGGAAACAAACTTGGGTAGCGATCGCAATCTTTTCTTGCCTTCCCTAAGTAAGATAAGGATGCTTGTGCAAGCTGAATTGCCTTTTCCCAGCATGACTGCTCTACAGCGACCTCAGCCAAAAAACTATAGTCACAAGCGAGTTGAATTTGAGTACTATAAATTCGATGTAAATCTAGAGATTTTGTCGCGACTTTCTGTAACTCTTCCCAATCGTGTAAAATTTGCAACACTTCACTCAGTTGAACAATACATTGAGCCACGATATCTTCGCGTCCAACCGCTTCAAAAACATCAAGGCATTGCTGGAAATAAGATTTAGCCTCTTGCCATGAGAGAGGGTTTTCTGAATGATACCGTTCAGCCAAACGGAAATAACACAACCCAATATAGAACAGGACGACTCCCTGACGAAGAAGATGAGGTGATGGGGACAAGAGGGACAACGAAGAAAAGGAAGAATTGTGCAACTTTTCTTCCCCTGCTCCCCTGCTCCCCTGCTCCTCTGCTTCCTCATCTCCCTCTCCCCGTACTGGCTTCTGCCAAAACTGTAAGCTTTGCTGAAAATGTTCCATCGCCAAGTCTACGCGATCGCTAACATAATCATCCAAACCAAAAACAAATTCCAGACTAGCCCTCAATTCAGAATCTAGTTTAATACCGCGATTTTGCAAATCTTTAATAGCACAGAGGAATTCATAACTGCTATACTTAGAGACCAAACCCAAAGTCCTATTACCATGGGCAACTTGGGGTTCTGCTTGTTGTGTAGCATTGGTGTTAAGAATTTCCGCAAAGAGGGAATCGGTTTTTTGTTGTAAAAATTCGAGCAACTCTTCAGTTGTCAGTTCAAATCTAATAGGTGTAGCAGCCCAACTAGCAAAATCTGGAGCCAAGCGCACAATCTTTTGCAGCACTTTATCATTCACCCAAAAAACCATAGGAAAATGGTGCCGTTTGCGGAACTCATCCCGCACGTGATTGATAGTAGTCAGCAGGTCATCAAGTGCAGACACTGACTCTAAACCCAAAACCATCAATACCAACGATTGCTCGCGAGCAACTTGTAAGTGGAGTTTTGTATAAAGGCTGATTGTGTTGGGCGGAACCACTAGCTTTTCAATCTGGTATGCTTCCGAAGAAATTTCTCCAAGTCTCTGCAGCATTCGCTCTTGCAAAGCTTCATAGTTACAGCAAGCCAAAACCAGCGAGAATTGTCCTTGAGAGAGAACAATAGCTCGCCTTAAGTTCCTCAAAGAACGCTCGTTAGCCGCAATGAAATCCATTATTGGGTATCCTTCAGCCATGATTGAAATTTTGGCGTTTCTGCTAAAACTGGGTTCAGAGCAAACCAGACTCCTTGATGGTCGCGGTATTCAAAGACAAAAAGACTTCGTAACAAGGTGTAATATTCTATATCACCTCTGACTCTTTGCTGTTGAACCACTTGAAAGAGTAACTCCCACTCTTCGGAGTCAATTGGGTTTGCGCGGAAATCGCGGTGTCTTTGAATCACCAGTTCCAAGCATTCCCGTTCAAAAGGTGGGTCTTGTTCTCTCAAACAGTCATACAGCAATCCTAGTAAATCCCGCACGTGACCACCACTAATTAAACATAGCCTATCTAAAGTTTCCACAGAATCAAACACTTCTGCAATCGAATTTAACCGATCTGAAGTATGAACGTCTGGAAAAGCTCTGGCTAGCACCATCTGTCTCATCAGCGCTAGTCCTGGAGTAGAAATTTCTCCAGAACGCCGCCGTACAGGTATCATAGGTAGGACTTTAGGAGCTACCCCGCCCCCTAAGCGATGCTGTAGTTCGGCGCTATCATTAGAGAAAGTTAAGGCGAGAGGAATAGTGTATACTAAATGACAATTAAGTTTGCGTAACTGTTCGCCTCGGTCAATAAATAAGTACTCCGGTAGAGAGCGTCCGGATGGTAAAGGTCTGATAGCTACTCGATCCAAGTTATCAACAATGACGACTAGCCCTTTTTTACCCAGAGCTTTGAGTTCTTTCTTGGCACGAGCGAGCAATTCCTCATTAATGGATTGTAAAATATTTTCAGTTCTTGGTTCTAAGTAGTCCCTCAAGCGACGTCGTAACTTGGGGCTTTCTTTTGTCTTAGCTGTAATTTTGGCAATACCTACAGATAACTCTCCTTCTACCTCCAAATCAATTGGGGTTTGTAGAAAATCTACAATATCCGCAAACAACTTAGCAAAGTAGCCCGGTTTTACACGGAGATTCATCGCTTCGAGGCTTTCACTGACCTGACCGACAATTGCTAAGAAAATATCCGTCACATCCACATCCACCATTTCCAAGACATGGGTAGACTCAAAATATACAACATGAAATTTCTCTTGCTCTAACTCAGTTTTTAGCCGCAGCAACTCCGTTGATTTCCCACAGCCAATATGCCCTGTAAATAGCTGACAGGTTGGTGTATCCGGAGATATTCTAGTAATAGTACGTTGCAGCGCTTCTATAATCTTACCACCTCGCACAGAAGTAAAATCAATATAATACTGGCGATCGCTACCATTTCCCATCATCAGAGGTCGGCTCGGATTGCAGGCTTGGTAAAATCTTTCTAAATCCAAAAGCATAATTGATCCAGTTCATTTATATAATTTTGGCAATTTCATAGCTTTCAAATCCCCGACTTCTTTAAGAAGTCAGGGAGCTTACACCACTAGCTTGTGATAATTTGTACTTAAGTGTTGCTGCAATTTAACTTTAAGATACAAAATCCTTCTCATCTCTTCCGGATATTCCCGTACATATATTTAGGGCTTTACGCATAGCCCCCTTTTTAAGGGGGTTAGGGGGGATCTGCAACACGTGAAATCCCCAAAACACCGTTGAGGTAGATTTTGCGTAGGTTGGGTTGAGGAACGAAACCCAACATGAAGGCGGCTCGTTGGGTAACGCGATCGCTCTACCCAACCTACAATTATCCTTAACTGAACCGTATTGCTTTTTAAGGGGAGATCTGCAACACGTGAAATCCCCAAAATACCGTTGAGGTAGCGTAAGTCCTGATATTTAGCGGTCAATAGCGGGATGTGGGTTAAAACTTCAACACAAAAATTAATTTTGTAGCAAAAGTAACCGAATTATGAGTGCAAATCCAGTTTGGTGCTTGTTGAGAGTACAGCCAACAGACGTTCTTAATGTCAAAAAAGTATTTGAGCGAGCTGTTGAGCGAGCGCAAATCTCAGATAAGTTACAAAATTTTATCCATAAGAGGGCTGAATATAAGAGCGAATTTCATGCCCAAGATAAAGAGATATTCAATCGTTATATTCCCAAAGCGTTTATTAACAAACAGCAAACTCCAGATGTCTTTGATTGGGATGATTTACATAATGCTTACCATCTTTTCTTCCCAAGCGCTTTTGCAGAAATTTTTGATAATCTTTTTATAGGTGAAACTCCAATTATCTCTGTACCAATGAGTCAAGCCTTATTAGAGCTAGTCATAACTAATCGTGTGGGTGCGCCTGAAATGTTATGGGGTGGTTTAGGTTGGAAACGAGCAAGTAGACTTCCAGGATACCTAGGTAATATGTTTGTCCCACCCGCAGATATTGCTGTTGTTTTAGCTACCATTGAAGAAGTTTTTCAAGAGGTGCCAAGTTATGAATTTCTTCAAGGAGTTTACGCAATTGGAGCAGGAGGAACCTGTAATGATGGATATGCAGAAAGCCTGCAATCTTTAATTATTTCCTGTTTTTGTACTGTCTTAAAAGAAGGGAATGGGCTTTTAGCTTTAAGCTATCCACATATGGGTTCCATGCCATTTCCTAAAAATTATTAACTTCTCCAATCTATAGGCTTATAGGACTCCTATGTTAGGAGATATGCGAAAAAAAAGTAGTTATGTAAAAATTAAAAAAATATTCAAAACCCTGACAAATAACAAATGACAAATGACAAATGACATATCAACGCTTACAGTTACCAGTGCGAAGACAATCCCCGCTACGCTCATCTCTGGCAGAGAATAAGAAATTTATATGACTCTGGTAAGAGTTTATGCTACCAATAATGGAATCCGTCCAGGTAAAACCTTGATATTTGAATGGTGGGTTTTCAGTATTATTACTGGCAGAACTTTGACCGATATTGCCTAGAAAAACAGAAAATGAAATTAACCCTACACAGATTGTTTTACTCATACAAGCCTCAGCTAGAAATGTTTAATTACGTTAAAGCAGATGCAATTGTTCATAAAAGTTGAGTTAAAGCTGTTTTTCTCACTCTCTAATGAATTAAGTTATTACTTCTTAGTGGTGTTGACTTCATTTTAAAAAGTAAGTTCCACTTTTTAAAGGTGCTACAGCCCTGTAGACAATTACCCCTATTAACGATTCAAACAAAATTCCCAAGCAACCGGAAAAAGACAGCAAAGGTAACAAAAAATCCTCGTTAGCGCCTTCCCCAGATACAATAGTTAGCAGGTAATGCCATTTTTCTGATTCATGACGCCTTCTCAAGACGTAGAAACCCAACAGCAGTTCGACGAACCAAGGGACTCAGACCAGGAAACTGCTTCAACTTCCCCCCGTGTTAACTTCCAAGAAGACGATGGCAATTCCGATCTCGATCCTCTTGATGAATTGCCAGGTGAGGTTGAGATGTCTTTGTTCGACCACTTGGAAGAGTTGCGACAGCGCATTTTTTACTCTCTAGCAGTCGCAGCAGTTAGTGCTGTTGGTTGCTTTATTGCAGTTAAACCGATTGTCCGGTTATTAGAAGTCCCAGCACAGGGAGTAAAATTTCTCCAACTTGCGCCAGGAGAATATTTCTTCGTATCTGTAAAAGTCGCAGGTTATACAGGGATACTACTTGCTAGCCCCTTCGTGCTCTACCAAATTATCCAATTTGTTCTTCCAGGGCTAACACGTCGGGAACGACGGTTGCTAGCACCTGTGGTTCTAGGTTCAAGTGTTCTTTTTGCAGGGGGGTTAGTATTTGCTTATTTCTTACTCATACCAGCTGCCTTAAAATTCTTTATCAGTTATGGTGCAGATGTTGTAGAACAACTCTGGTCTATTGATAAATATTTTGAATTTGTCTTGTTGCTGTTATTTAGCACTGGATTGGCATTTCAAATTCCCGTCATTCAAGTACTACTTGGTAATTTGGGAATTGTTTCTTCTCAACGAATGCTTTCCGGTTGGCGTTACGTTATTTTAGGAGCGGTGGTTTTAGGAGCTGTTCTGACACCTTCCACAGACCCTTTAACTCAAAGTCTTTTAGCAGGAGCAGTTTTGGGGCTTTACTTTGGTGGTATAGGTCTCGTTAAGCTCACCGGAAAATGACAGAAATTACATACGAAGATTTTGAAAAAGTAGACATTCGTGTTGGCAAAATCGTCAGAGTAGAAGATTTTCCTAAAGCACGAAAACCAGCATATAAACTTTGGATAGATTTTGGGGATTTGGGCATAAAAAAATCTAGTGCTCAAATTACCAAAATTTATCAAAAAGAAGATTTAATAGATAAATTTGTGTTATCAGTAACCAACTTTCCTCCCCGACAAGTTGCTGATTTTATATCTGAGGTTCTGGTTTTAGGTGTAGTTATAGAAAATGGTGAAGTGGTACTGATACAGCCTGACCGAAATGTGCCTCTAGGGCAAAAAATTTCATAAAATAAAATGTATAATTTATAACTTTGAATGGAACTATAGATACATATGTGCTTATAGAACTACAGGAGCCATTCTGTAGCACGCTGTCCCAAGTCCAAAGGAATGCTGACAGCTTTGCCAAGTCGAGGGCGTTCTCGTGTTTCTCGAATAAACATTTGTACCTGTATAGCTCCACCTAAGTTATCTAAATAGCTAGCCACGCTCTCTAAATGCTCCTCGTACTCGGTTTCACTCAAAGGAAAAGAAGCTTGTTCTAAGTATTTCCACATAATTTGGAGAAATATTTTACCTTGTGTCCGACGTAACTGAACATCATAAGAATGTCCCCACTTTTCAAGCAGTAGTTGACGCAATTCTTGTCCTGTCATAGTTTTTCTCAAATATTTTTACATTTAGTTATGATGTTAAGTTCCATTACTCAAGTATGATAGGACTATAAAGAAATGTAATGCTACTAAGAAAGATGCTGAGAACATCTTTAGTTAAGCAAGTTTCAGCATCATTATGGGCATTAAATCTTTACTCAATTGGGTTACCTTTTGAGTAAAAACGTCACATTTGTTAACAAAATACACAAAGAACGCGTAGGTTATGGCTCAATTTTCTGAATCAGTGGACGTTCCCGATATGGGGCGTCGTCAATTCATGAATCTTTTGACTTTTGGAACTGTAACCGGAGTCGCTTTGGGAGTCTTGTATCCCGTTGTCAAATACTTTATTCCTCCAGCAACTGGTGGTGCGGGTGGTGGTACAACCGCAAAAGACGAGCTGGGGGACAACGTCAGCGTAAACAAGTTTTTGGACAGCCATAATGTAGGCGATCGCGTTCTGGTTCAGGGACTAAAAGGAGATCCTACCTATATTGTGGTAGAAAGCAAAGAGGCGATAGGCGATTACGGTATCAACGCCGTATGTACTCACCTAGGATGTGTTGTACCTTGGAATACAGCAGAGAATAAGTTTAAGTGTCCCTGTCACGGTTCCCAGTATGACTCCACTGGTAAGGTAGTGCGCGGTCCCGCCCCACTATCATTAGCTCTCAGTCATACAAAAGTGGAAGAGGACAACATTGTTCTCACTCCTTGGACTGAAACAGACTTCCGCACTGGTGAAAACCCCTGGTGGGCATAAAAATTTTTGTCATTTGTCCGTTGTCATTTGTCCGTTGTCATTTGTATAAAGAAAAGATTGGTAACTAATGACCAATGACTAATGACTAATGACTAATGACCAATGACCAATGACCAATGACCAATGACCCTTAACAATCGTCCTCTTTGTTGTCCTTATAGAGATGAGAAATGCTTCTACAACAGCGAGTTTGACTCGCAATGCTACTAAAGTAATTATCAAAACATTACTTGTAGCGATCGCAACAGTGACATTATTCTTCACAAGCGATTTAGCCCTTCCTCAAGCCGCTTCAGCATATCCTTTTTGGGCGCAGCAAACCTACCCCGAAACGCCTCGCGAACCAACAGGGCGGATTGTATGCGCTAACTGTCACCTAGCAGCAAAGCCAGCAGAAGTAGAAGTTCCCCAATCTGTGCTACCTGACACGGTATTTAAAGCCGTAGTCAAAATTCCCTACGACACAAGCTCGCAACAGGTGGGTGCTGACGGTTCCAAAACTGGCTTAAACGTTGGTGCTGTGCTAATGCTTCCCGAAGGCTTTAAGATTGCGCCAGAAGATCGCATTCCTGAAGAGTGGAAAGAAGAAATCGGCGAAGTTTATTTCCAACCATATAAAGAAGACTCGGAAAACGTTGTTATTGTTGGACCCCTACCAGGCGAACAATATCAAGAAGTTGTTTTCCCCGTTCTTTCTCCCAACCCAGCAACAGACAAGAACGTACAGTTTGGTAAATATGCCGTTCACTTAGGTGCTAACCGAGGACGCGGACAAGTTTACCCAACAGGAGAAAAGAGCAACAACGCTGTTTACACCGCCTCTGCAACTGGTACAGTTAGCAAGATTGCTAAAGTAGAAGATGAAGACGGTAACACAAAATTTGAAGTTAGCATCCAAAGTGAATCTGGGGAAACAGTAGTAGATAAAGTTCCCCTCGGACCCGAATTGATTGTTTCTGAAGGACAAGCTGTTAAATCTGGTGATACTTTGACAAATAATCCTAATGTAGGTGGATTTGGTCAAGATGACGCCGAAATTGTCCTGCAAGATGCAACAAGAGTTCAGTGGATGATCGCCTTCATCGCACTTGTCATGTTGGCTCAAGCTATGCTTGTTCTCAAGAAGAAGCAAGTTGAAAAAGTTCAAGCTGCTGAAATGAACTTCTAAATTTTGCGAATTAAATAATGAATTGTTAGACAGGCTTTTGCCTGTCTTTTTTTGAACAAAAAAATGAATCGCAAAGACGCAAAGAGCAAGGGAGTAAGAGGAAAAGAAGATCGGTATCTTATGGCGGAAAGGGAGTCACGATCGATGTATTAAATATTTTTTACCCTACCCTAACCCTCCCCTTATAAAGGGGAGGGAACTGGATTTTTCTTGTTTCCCCCCTTTATAAGGGGGGATTAAGGGGGGTAATAATGCAATTAAAATCACAGCCAACCACTTTTCAAACAACCTCTTAGACTATACTCTTGTGGTACGAGCGTCCTCGTCCGTACATTAATATAGACATTTATACCGATTTTAAAAGTTCGCGAACTTATATGCAAAATGTTATAACTATTCTTATAATAAAAAAGAAATTTGATTAGAAATTAATTGGATGGCTCATAAGAAAATTTATTCCATAGCTTATGCCAAAATAGGTTCTCAAGATGGTTTTCGCTTACCGAGAGCTTTTTCAAAAGACTATCCCCATTTAGTAAATAGTTCAGGTTATATTGAAGTCTTGTCAGAAAATACGTTTCTAGTGCGACTCGATACAGATAATGATGACGATTTGGAAGAATCTGATGCTCTCATGATGAGTCTTTTTCTTGATTTTTTGATGAAGGATGCTATGAAAAATCCATCTAAACTTGTTCCTTATACAAAAGAAATGAGTGATGAGATGGATGAGCTACTTGCCGATGTGGTTCTAGATTCATGAATTCTTTTATTTGTAATGGATGGAGTATTTTTTTCTACCCATTGTTTAACGAACGCCTACACCTCATGTGGTACTGGTAAAATGAAAAAATGCCCCTCGTATAGAAGGGCATCTATTTTTGGACTAGAAACTGATGGTCTATCTGGATTGCCAGTTTTTAACTTGCTTGCAATCGTTTCAATTCTTGCCTCAATGTTTCACATCGATGCATACCTTCTCTTGCTTGCTGGCTATAGTTTCTAGCTTGTTCGATATCGCTTAAGCATAGTTCTGCGGCTTTATGCATTAGCTCGCTTGCTTGTTTGCTGAGTTCTTTAATTCGACTTCTTACATCTTCAACTGTTTTCATTTTTCCTCCATCTCGGAAATTATAAAATAAAGATTTTCCGCTTCTTCATAAAGTCTATCCGCTCCCCAACTAATAAGCTGGCATCTTCATCATAGTCATTTGCACTTGCAGTATCATGTGCATCGTACAAATCAGCAATGATTCGATGTAATTGCGCGTAGGCTTTAAGCAAGACATTTCGAGTTTCAAGTCTCATCTTGACTGGTTATTTAATTGCTAATATTGCGTACTCTGGCATTATGCCCCATTGCTCACCTTTTAGGATGTAGGTGATTTCTCGCTTGCAACTTGTCGTCTCAAACCCTTCGAGAAACTCAACAAATGCCTGTAAATGTTGGGTTTCGTTCCTCAACCAAACCTACGTATTGTTAAATTTTTACGCAAAACATACGCAGTATTGCCTCTTAATCAAGAAGGTATTCAATTGTCGAAACGCTTCTCTCAATTTCTTGGCGTTTTTCATAAATCCAAGCTTTTTCTATATCGCGTTGTTCTAGAGTTTCTTGATGTACTCTTTCCTGCTGTTCTATCAAATGTTCGTAAAGTGTTATAGCTTGTGCAATGACCCGACTTGCTGATTCTACGCGACTATCAAACAATACATGAAGGATTTCGTCAAGTCTATCAATAACGTTATTTATTGATTCATCAAACTTTTGAAATCCTATTTCCAAAACTTTTTGTTTGACTTGCTCGTGTAATCCATCAATGTCTAACATTCCCAATCCAAATGAACTAGCAATCGCAGTTGCTACAGCAGTGATAATCACCGCAATTAATCCTACTCCTGTAAAGACCATTAATCCGGCTGCTAAAGCACCACCTATTCCAAGCCCACCGCCAATTCCTCCCAAGCCCATAAAATCATCGGTTATACCGTCAATTGAAATTTTAAGTTGCTCGCTGAAATTAGTTTGGATTTGCTGCTCCAAATTACTAAACTTAGCTTGAATAGCATCCAACTCGTAATCAACATTTGTATTTAAAATTTCTAAGTTTTCTTTTAAGATAATATCTTTAAGTTGTTCGTTCCCCCACTTATCTAATTCTCTCGATAAATCTCTAACAAACTGATTGATATAATCTTGAATAAGCTTATTTTGGCTCCAAACAGGGCTGTGTTCGGAATACCAGCGTTGGCTGTTGTCAACCATGCGATCGCCTAATTCTTCACACCATTCACCTAAAGATTCAGCAGCTTGCTCAAACGCCTGCTCTCTCATTTGATTTGCTAGCATACGAATTCTGACATCACGTCCGCTAGCTTCTCCAATTTGTTCTAGTATTTTTAGCTTTTCTGCTTCAGAAATTTTCACCTTACCATTTAAAGTATCTTCAGCTTGATGCAGCCCATCTAGAGACTTTTGAATCAACCTCTGAACCTCAGTAGTAAACCGCTTGGTTTTTAATGTCCCACGCTCAAGAGTTAAAAATTTCTCAAGAGATTGAGTAAAGTCTTGAAAAGTTTTTAGATATTCGTCTTCATTTCCTGTAAAAATTGCATCTACTGCAGCTTGAGCAGAAATAAAATGAATACGGCTATTACCAGTAACAATAGGGGCTTGACCCTTGACAAACCTTTCAATACGCTGTTGAACTTGCTCGCGCCCCTTTTCTGTACGCACTAAATCCATAAAATTGCACACTACAAAAAGATTATGAGCTGGTTCGTTTTCCTTTCCCCCATTGAGTTGTGTTTTCAAATCAAGAAGCAGATCGCGTTCTCCTTGAGTAAGAGAACGTGTAGCGTTAGTCAGGAAAATAACTGCATCTGTATCTTTGAGAAGTTTTTGCGTAATTGCAGTGCGATCGGGATGTTCGTTTAAACCCGGAGAATCTATAATTTCTACTCCGTTGCTGCACAATTCTAAATCTGGATGCTCAAACACAATTTCTTCAATTTCTAAATGTGCTAGTTCATCACCAAGGCAGCCAAGCGCAGCATCTTCTGAAATAGTTGCTTTGTGCTGATACTGCTCAACAGGGATTTCTTCTTCTTGCCCATTTTTATAGCGACAAATAACTCGCTTTTGAGTTCCGTATTTCAAAACTGTTACTGTACCGCTACAAGGAATTTCCCTCACTGGTTGAATTTCTTGACCTAGCAAGGCATTAAGTAAAGTTGATTTTCCTTGACTAAACTCTCCTATAACTGCTAGTCGGAATTTTTGCGATTGTAATTTCTTAGAGACTTCGCTTAGTTCTTCTGAAAAAGTAATAGGGAGAAAACCGCGTGCGCTACAATCTTGCAATATCTGAAAAATTTCACAACAAAAAGCATCTAGTTTTTGGCATTCTTCCTGAAATTTTTTCAACTCTCCATAGGAGATAATTGTTTGCTGTTGAATTGCTTTGTCTTTAGATTGAGTAGGTAAAGATGCTAGCAGATCGCTTGCAGCTTTTACAAATACAGCATCCAATGAGTGGAAACAAGCAGGATGGAGTAAAAGATGTATTTCGTCTAAAATGTTAAAATTGACATTTTCTTGATGAGTGAAGACTCTTTCTAAAACTGTTAAATATAGTGGATTAATATCTAAGTTTTTGGCTACTATCTCCAAATATTTTTTCTCCCGTAAGTCAATTTCACCATCTGCAGCTGACATTTCATAGCCAAAGCTAATTAATAAAAGCTTTTCTGATATTGATAGTGGAGATGCGAGCTTTAGCAAATCATTAATTTTTTTATAAACCTGATTCTCTCTGATGCCTTTAATCATTAAATGTGTTAACCGACGCACATCGCTGTCTGGAGGACTAAATCGGTAAAGTGTTGTCAGTAGACGATGTTTCTCCTCCTCCGCGACTGTACCATCTACAAACATGACTCCAATCAGCACTGTTACCAAATTGGCTAAAAATATTACAGGCGGTGTGAGATCCCGTTGGCTTAGCTTTTGTCCGGTAATGCTTGACAATAAATCTCTTGCTTCGGAACTAATGAGTGAAGTATCCATAGACTCTGTAAGTCGATCGCAATTTCCGGATCTAGTATGCCCAACTTTATTCAAAGTTTAATCAAATGTCCCGAACAAATACGGTTAGTTTTGCCTTTCAAGACTAGCTAGGCTTGAACAAATTAGCTTTCGGTCATATAAAAATATGTTGTTTCAATTTCCTCCTGCAATTCAAGCAGGTCTTCATTAGAATTAAAACTTTTGAGTAGTGCGGAATTAGATAATTCAGATATGAGTCCTCTTTCAGATACCAACCCAACCAAAACTATATTAGAAATACCCCTCGAACAAATTTTATATAAAAGTTTAGCAGAAAAGTCTCATTTTTATTCTCTGCGCGACCAACTCCTATTTATGTTTGAACCTGAGTTACGCCGAGACTATGAGTTTTATGTTGATAGGCAATCTGCAATGACTGGTTATAAAACATTAGTTACATCTAATTTAAAGCAAGCATCAGATGTAGCGATCGCTAATCTTTATTACTATTTTAAAGTTAGAGATGAATCAGAAGATACGACTGATTAAGCGGTACCATAGAAACTAGTTCATTATCAGAGGAGGGACAACCAATACCTATTTTTATTCGCGCTGTCGAGACTGTTAAAACATCCTCTTAATCCAATACTACAAGGGCTATCGAATTTTTGTGGGTTGCGCTTTCTCCTTGGAGAAACTCAACAAATGCCTGTAAATGTTGGGTTTCGTTCCTCAACCCAACCTACGTATTGTTAAATTTTTACGCAAAACCTACGCAGTATTGCCTCTTAATCAAGCTTTTTCCTGGCAAAATATTAGCAACACAATACATACAGCCAGCAATGGAAGCATATATTCAAAAGCTTAAGAATCCTGAAGAACAAGAAGCTGCTATAGAAGAGATTATTCGATGTCGAGCATCAGCAGTTTCCCCTCTAATTGCTGCCTTGAAGAACGATAATGCGAATATTCGTAGTGGTGCTGCTAATGCTTTAGCAAGAATCCATCTACAATTGCCAGAAATTGTTGCAGCACTGATTGTCACCCTCAAAGATAACGATAAGTGGGTTCGCACCAACGCTGTTTGGGGTTTGGGAAGTATGGATTTTGCTAGTCAAGAAGTTGTACCTGCCCTAATTGCAGCGCTTCAGGACGAAGATAGAGATGTTCGAGCAATTGCTGTTGAAGCGCTAGGTAATTTTAATTCCGAAGCTGATGCAGTCGTCCCGGTATTAATGACTGCTTTGAACGACAGCGACAATAAAATTCGGATCAAAGCTGTTCAAGCTTTAGGTAATATGGGCACAAAAGCCGCATCTGTCGTTCCTGCCTTAATTGCAGTTCTTAACGATGAAGATGAGGGCGTTTGCTGTAGTAGTGCTTATTCCTTAGGTTTAATCGGTGCAGAAGCATCGTCTGCTGTACCTGCGTTGATGTTAGCTTTTAGCAATAGTAACATAAATCTTCGCCGTGCTGCGGCTGATGCTTTAGGGGGAATTGGTTCAAGTGCTGTACCCGCTCTCATCCAAGCGCTAGAAGACCAAGATAGTAATCTCAAGAGCCGTGCTGCTCATATCTTAGCTTGTATGCGTCCGGAACCTTATGCATCATGGCGACCTTTCATGGAATCGTGTAACATAATTGATGCCGTTGCTGCTGTACCTGCTCTCATTGCAGCCTTGACAGACAAAGAAGAAAATGTTCGCCGCCCAGCTGCTATGGCATTAGGAAGAATTGGTCCAAAAGCACTAGCTGCAGTCCCCTCCCTAATTTCAGCTCTTGCAGACGAAGAAGAGGGTGTTCGCAATGCTGTTACCTTGTCTTTAGCACAAATCGGTTCGGATGGAGTCCCTACCCTAGTTGACGCTTTCAACAACAACGAAGACTTGGCAATCCGTAGAGGTGCTATTTGGGCATTGGGTTATATGCAAACAAATGCCAAAGCTGCTGTGCCTGACTTAATCCTAGCCCTTAAAGCTCGGGAGTGGCAAGTCCGCGATGGTGCAGCTTATGCTTTAGGACTCATCCAGGAAAATCAAGCTATTCAACCGCTGATTGCTGCTCTTCAAGATGAGGTTGACCTAGTTCGCAGTTCTGCTGCTGATGCTTTGGCAAATTTTGGTAATGCTCAAGCAGCAATTCCGGCTCTCACTTCTGCTCTTAAAGATGTAGATGGGGATGTTCGATACAAAGCAGCATCAGCGTTAATAAACATAGGTTCGCCCGTTCAAGACACGATTCCTATCCTGATTGCAACTCTTCAGGATAGGGAAAGTTTCTATCGCACATCTGCTGCTAATACTCTGGCACAACTTGGTTCACAAGCCAAAGTTGCTATACCAGCCCTAATTGACGCTTTAAAGGAAGAAGATGAAGAGGTTCGTAGCTTTGCAGCTCATGCTCTACAGAAAATAGGACCCGATGCTAAAGTTGCTATACCAGCCCTTATTTTAGCTTTAAAAGACCAAGATGAGAATGTTCGAGCGAGTGTTGCTTATGCTCTAGACTTCATAGCTCAAAGTTTACAACAGCATTTATGCACAATTAATATCCCAGATTTGCAAGCGGCATTAGTAGCTCTTGAAGAAGCAGAAAGTCAGGAAACAACCTTGACCTTTGAGCAAAATATTCAATCTTTCCGTCAGGCGATCGCTACACTCGAAGCTGTGGAATAGGTGTTTCTATAATGAATATTATGGAAATATCTAGAGATAAATTTATTCAAAACATCAAACATTGGAGGAACAACAAATGGTAGTCTCTGTTGAATACATCCCGATGACTCCAATTGAATATCCAGATGAGGACGGCAAGCCTATGGCTGAAAGCGACCAAACACGTGAATATTTACTATACTCAGTCAAAGTACTGGGAACTTATTTCCAAAACCGTCCAGATGTTTATGTTTCTGGGAATTTATTTATTTACTACGAACAAGGAATTCCGGAATCAGTTGTCGCACCCGATGTCTTTGTCATTTTTGGTGTCGAAAATCGTCAACGCCGCAGTTACAAAACTTGGGAGGAAAATGGGAAAACACCTGATTTTGTGCTAGAAATTACCTCGAAAAGCACTCGCAGCAAAGACCAAGGTGCAAAAAAAGGAATTTACGCCTTTTTAGGAGTAGGGGAATATTATCAATATGACCCGACAGGAGATTATCTCAATCCTCCACTACAAGGTTTACGACTAGTCGATGGCAATTATTTCCCAGTTGTCACCACTACCTTAGCAGATGGTACAGTATCGTTACCAAGCGAAGTCTTAGGTTTAGAGTTGCGACTCAAAGAAGGCAAAATGCGCTTTTACGATCCAGCAACCAGTCAAACACTTTTAAGTTTTGAAGAACAAGCCTCTGCACGACAAGCTGCCGAACAAGCACGACAAGCTGCTGAAGAGAAAGCACAGCGTTTAGCTGCCAAGCTGAAAGAATTAAACATTGACCCCGACGATATCTAACAATCACCCAAGCATCTTATCCCTTGCCTTACCGGGCGAGGGATTTTTATTTTGCACAGTGCGGAAGCCCGTACCTTGCTTATCGGTCAATACGTTCTCAGTTTATGTTGTCAGTTTTATCGCTATTTTGTTACATTGATTTACAAATAAACATAAAACTTAAATGAAAACGTGCTGATAACTATGATGACTGTACTAATTGCATATTGATTACAGCGATCGCATTCCAGCTTACAGCCTGGATGCTTATGCAAGCAACAATCTTCCCCAATAGTTGTTGAATTGGGTTTTACAGAGAAAATACGGTTTGTTTTTTGTGTATTATATCCCCCAGCGTTGTTCTGGGGGTTTTGTTTAGTGTTTGTTTTAGGGAAAACTAAATTATATTAGGT
This sequence comes from Scytonema hankhaensis NUACC26, assembly GCF_045865695.1. NCBI lineage: Bacteria > Bacillati > Cyanobacteriota > Cyanophyceae > Nostocales > Scytonemataceae > Scytonema > Scytonema hankhaensis. Next base: position 18,458 of record NZ_BAACAP010000168.1, on the reverse strand, counting down.
GAGTAGCGATCGTAAAGAGGTAGACAACCAAATGCACTAATAAAAATTTTTTGCGGCTAATGTTCTACCAATCTAATCCTGATAACAAGATACGTATTCTAATATTTCAATCCGATTACGGTTATGACCATTCATCCATTCCCGTGCTGCTTCTCGATCTTTAATCTTCCACATATTGGGCGGGCTTAGCATAGTTCGTGGTCTATTGACTAAGCGTTTTAGTAAATCTTCACGAGTATATATACCAGTTCTCTTAATCATCTTCTGGTCTGACTGTATGACTTTTTGAATAGCTTGACCAATTGCCTTACCTAAACCAATAGGAACGGCATTTCCAATTTGAGTGTATTGCTGAGATAAACTTCCAGAAAACTCCCAAGAATCAGGAAATTGCTGAAGTCTCGCGTACTCCTTAACACTTAATGGTCTACATTCTGTTGGGTGACACAACATAGTAGCTTTACCGTCTGGATTAGTTGTGAGAGTAGGAGATGGTTGGCTCCAACTCAGGCGTCGTAGGAATCCTCCCCTACCTCCCCAGGACTTGTAAGCTCCCCCTATTGCTTGCTCCTGTAATTCGGGTGGCAAATTACGCCAGTTCCCACCTTCTGGAATTATCTGAATAAACTGGCGCTTGCTAGCATTGAAATTCCTGTATAAAGGGTTTTTATCTTCTAGCCCTTCGAGACCTTCTTTAAGAGTTACCCATCTAACCAGATCGTTAACAGGATCTTTAGCGTGAGTAGGTTCAGGTATAGCCACTGGTTCTCCATCTCTAGAACCAATGAAAATAGCACGCTCACGAACTTGGGGAACACCATAATTTGCGGTATTCAGTAGGTCGAAAACAGTATAGTAATTAATATCACGTAGCTCTTTCAGAATTTCTACAAATCCCGATCCAAGTTCCTCCTCTGGCTCTAGAGGCGGATAGCCAAGCCCACGTTCTTTAAGAGGACGATGTTTAATTGCTGCGGAGAATATTCCTTTGACATTCTCCATGATAAAAAATTGAGGCTGTGTCTCCCTGATGACTCTTAAAAATTCTTGGAACAGCATTCCACGGGGATCGGTAAGAGAACCTCTCTGTCCAACAGTACTGAAAGATTGGCAAGAGGGTCCTCCAGTGACAATGACAGGCTCTCCCGGTCTTAGCTTTGCTATTTCCAGAATTTCTTCTGTTGTCACATCTTCTATTTTCTTTTCAATGACAGGAATGCCAGGGCGATTTTTGCGGATAGTATCAGCAGCAAATTTATTACATTCCACTGCCACTCTAGTCTGAAATCCTGCTTTCTCTAAACCAAGATCCAAACCTAAAGCACCAGAGAAAAGGGAGATAATCGGTAGCTTACAAACGTAACTATCTACACTATTCGCCTCAATAGACATATTTCCCAGCTCACAGTAATTTTTCACAATTTGCGGAGTACCTGAAACTTCTATCTTGCTCACAGGCATAAACTATCTCGTGTGTGAGGAACAAGCGTCATTTTAACTATCCGAGAATAACATTCAAATTTTGAGAGGTCCAGGATTTCCATGTACTGAATCATAAGTTATAATTTATATAATAGTATATATACTTAAAAAGCAAAAAGCAGCACTGGAAGCATTTATCTATTTAAATTGCTGCCTCTAGTGCCAATCTTGCCTTTCTGTATAATTACAGTATATAATGTATTTAAGTTTTCTTTAACCCTCTAGAAAGGACAAACACATTGATTGCTGTGCTGTAGTCAATATCACTACTTCATAGCAGTCAAGTAATTTATTAGCTCATGACAGCAGTAATTTCTCCTCAGATACAAAGTGTATCTACCAGAACCAATTTTTCTTTCGCTAAGAATTATGGCGAGTGGGCTTCCTTGCCACCTTGGGGAACCTGTTTTATCAATATAGGACATTGGGTTGCACAAGCTGACAGTAGAGAAAATCGGTTAGTCATAGCTCTTGCTATTCCTATCAGGAATTATGCCGCCGCCTTAGCAGCTTTAGGTGTTGTGCTAGCAAGAGCAAATATTTCCACTTCCAAGATAGATAGTAACAGCCATTTTGAAAAATTGTGTCGCCTACCAAAAGGAACACCAGTTAACTATCAAATAAACGGTAAGAGATACAAAGGTATTTATTTAGGTGTAAATAAAGATTACGGCGAACCGCGACTCCGAATACAAAGAGAAAACAAAAGTAGCGGTGGTTTAACAGACTTTATTCGTCAAGAGGAATGCCATAATGTGGCGATCGCATCTACCCAACATATAAATCTTCCTAAAAAACAAACTGGTCGTCCTATTTTTGTTCAGAACGAATTCTTGAACGCTGTAATTAGTGAAGCCGAACTTCTCCAATTTACTACAGAAACTCGATTAGAGTGTGCTGTTATTGGACGAGTTAATACTCTTCGACAGGAAATAAAGGAAGTACCATTTGCTTGTTCTTCATCTAAATCTGAATTTAAAACAGGGTGTTTGAATGATGTGTTACGGGTACGTAATTTTTGCATCAGTGAAGGTCAAGCTTATCGCTCAGAGGTATTACCAGCACTAGGTAATAACCCTCCACAGACAACAAATGGATTAATACCTCATGTAACCATATTCGATGGTGCAACTGGTTTTCTTAAATGGCGAGATAATTGGCGTAACTCGCATTGGATTGTTTTACTTGAACGCACAGAACCGCACTTTCAAGAAGCAGTCATAGAAATTAACAACGAATATGGAAATCGGTTTGATGGGGAAGAGATACAAAATATTCCCTGTATTCCCCCAGGAGTTGAACTAGTAGTTTATCAAGAAGCGCGTCAATGACTTATATTTCTCTATTAGATGTAAACGAAATTTACTCGTGTAGTAGTGGTGTCAAAATTATCCAACATCAGTTTGAGCATCGTGAATTCTGGAATTTTTGCTTGTTACTGACAAACTTTGAAAAGTCACTCGGTGAAAATGCCGCAGATGATTACTGGCAAAAGTTCCTGCCTCCCTTGAAACAGTATCGATTTAAATTATGTGCAGCACCATTACCGTTTAACCATCCCACTGCTTGTCAACCTGAAACTATTCAGTCACTAGAAAAGCATTTAAAGAAATGCCGATATATATATCCCGATTTTACTTCAGCAGCAGATAATCTTTTTAAAAGCTTTGCTCTTTTGTCACAATCTAATAGTAATCCTCTGTTGGATTTTTTAGTGGGTCATTACTCTAATATAGTGCTTCTACTACAAAACCTACGTTTGATTCCTCCCATGGAGGATATATTAGCTACCATTCCTGAATTAGGCAAAATTGAAATTTTAATACCATCTCAGCTACGAGGAAAAAATTGCGTTAAAAAATTAGTTGTTATTGGTGCAATGCGTTGGTTTCCAGATTACATTTTTACTGCACCACATTCACAGGAGATAGACATAATTCAATACAAGTTTTTAAATGATAGATGGCAGTATAAATCAATATTTCTTAATTCTATAAACAATAAAAATATACCAATCATTGTCAAATTTCATGCTTCAACGCTAGAAGAAAAGATAGACAGCACAAATATCAATGAAGTATTTACAGAATCTATAGACTCAGATGAAGTTTTGCCATTACCTATTAACTTGAGCCAAATCGCTAAACGCTTTACCCGTTCCTCATTAGTTGCTAGCGAGGAAGAATATGTAGAAGCACGTTTATTTTTATTAGAGGGAGAAACAGCAGTTTTTCTTGATGCTAACGTTCAGCAACATATAATCGATTTACAAGAGCATGGTGAAGACCAGGTAAAAAAGATAGATGTCACAGATATCGAACTAGATATGTTTATTATTCTCCGTACAAGTGGCGGTGGAGATTATATCATTCCATTGGCAAATTCATTTTTAGGAGCAAAAGCCCAATACTTCAGAGAATTACAAGAGTTTTGGAAAATTAGTCTGAAGCGTAAAGTCAGGTTGAGCGGTTTAAATGATGTTAGCTGGAAATTAATCAATTTAGGTTCAAAACTAGCTAATAAGAAGCACAATATTCGTAATTGGATGTCGTATAGAAGCATTAGACCAGATGATGATAAAGATTTTAATGCCATACTAAACTTAGTAGGTTTATCAGATAGATTAACAGAATTTTATGAAGCTGCATCATTAATTGATAATGCTCATAGAAAAGCTGGCTATCACATTAGAAAATTACTGCTGGACGAGATACGTAAATCTAATTTTATAAAATTAGAGCAACAAGGAAAAATTCATTTTCAAATTTCGGAAGCAACTTCTGGAAGTATGACAGCGTTTCGAGTGGTGGGAATTCACACGGAAATTACTAGGTTTCCTTATTCAAAAATTGCACATCCATTTCAATTAAATAGTGAGATTATTAATGCCTGACCATATAACGAATAGAGACAAAATTATTCAAGCACTACGGGAAGAACTTGTGGGACCATCACCGCAAGGGAAACCGATAAACTGCTCTGGTGAAATTACTTTTCAGGATAATGAAGAGTTTTATCAACCCTGGAGACAAGATAACGGCGAAGAAATTTTACAAAGAGATCCTCCCTTAGTAAGATATGGTGTTGGTGTACTTCATCCAGTAGGAACACCTCTCGAAAATGAAGATTTAAAGACAAGCGAATTAGGTCAAAATATTGTTGAAATTAATCATATCGAAGAGATAAAAGCAGATGAAGAAATAATTACAGATGAGGCAAAGCAAAATATAGAAGATATAGCAAAAAATATATTAGAAAGCCCTGAAGTTGAATCAAATGATTTTGATCTATCAACGGCTAATTCTTCTAAACCGAGTAGCATGGGGATCAGCTTTTTAGCAGAGTTTCCAAAAGATTCGATTCTAGTAGTTAAAGCAACAAATTCTGGATGCTATCGACAGAAAAAAGTTAAAGTTGACGGAAGTGAACGCACATGGTGGCTGCGTAAATCAATTGATTTTACTGTAGAATTTTCTGCCGAAAAACTCTGTTCTGTACCAGAGAAAAATTGGATTAAAACTGAAAAAATAGATGGACTTGAGCTTAGTTTTGAAGTCTTCTCCAGACCTGATAGAGAAAACCGAAAAGGTGTGCGGTTATTAACTGTTTGTCTGATTAACCGTACTACTACATCTGGTCGTCATGAAAACTGCCTATTTCAGGCAGGTTTTACAGTAACTATTCTTTCACCAAAGAATGAAGCACATATACTACCTTATCCAAAACCAGACTTTAACTTAGAGAATGAAGAAGAGCAATCCTTAGCCTTACTTTACCGCAAAATGGAAACTTATGCGGTGGGACATGGCTGTGCAGCTAACTGGGATAAAGAATCTAGTGCTGGCAAAGTTAAAGCTGTAATAGCAGAATGTCTTCCTACTTTTGAAACTCCTAGCATTACTCCTGATATTGGTATAGAAGTCCCAATGGCTCCTTTAGCTGGATTGATACCAGGTAATGATGGGTTTGCTGCTTTGGAGGAAGTTGTTAGCCTTTATGAACAGTGGATTGAAGACAGAAAAAATGACATCGCCTCTCTTTATGAAGAATATCAAGATGCTGCTTATCGGCACATAAACGAATGTACAAGAGCATCTGAAAGAATGAGAAATGGACTAATTTACTTACAGAATAATACCCAAGCTAAGAGAGCATTTCAGTTTGCGAACTACGCTATATTACTACAGCAGATTTGTAGTCGCCGTGACGAGCTTCGTAAGGCTCACTATGACACTGTAGGAAAAAGATATACTTTCTCGACTACCTATCAAGCAGTTGACCCTCTCCAAACTGACATAAATAGTGGTAAGTGGCGAGCATTTCAGGTGGCATTTCTACTAATGTCCATCGAATCTACTGCTGAAGGTAATATTCCTGAACGCAACACTGTTGAATTAATTTGGTTTCCTACTGGTGGTGGTAAAACTGAGGCATATTTGGGTTTATCAGCGTTTGCTTTATTTATGCGACGTTTGAAAAACCCAGAAGATATAGGGGTTAGTATCTTAATGCGATATACCCTAAGATTACTAACTGCACAGCAGTTTCAACGAGCTTCTGCACTTATTTGTGCCATGGAGTATCTCCGCCGCCAAAGAGAAGATGAACTTGGTAAAGAATCATTTTCTATTGGCATTTGGGTAGGTGGAGAAACTACTCCAAATAAACGTAAAGACGCAATACACGCTTTGGGGCAGCTTCAAAAAAAATCAACTGCAGAAAACCCTTTTTTGATGAATCAATGTCCTTGGTGTAGTGTTCAGTTTGGTCGTTATGAAGGTCAACAGAAATTACCATCTACCATGCCAAAAGTTTTAGGTTATATACAAAGCCGTGGAACTGTAATTTTTAAATGTCCTGACCCTGCTTGCGAATTTCATAAACATGATGGACTACCAGTTTATGTGATTGATGAGGATGTTTACGAGAAACGTCCGTCTTTAATCATCGGGACTGTAGATAAATTTGCACTGCTAGCGTGGAGTTACGCACAAAAAGCAAGGGCGTTATTTGGAATTGGTTCAAATGGGCAAAGAGTCAATTCGCCACCAGGGCTAATAATTCAAGATGAATTGCACTTAATTTCTGGTCCTCTTGGCTCCGTGGTAGGACTGTATGAAACTGTTATAGAAGAACTGTGTACTGATAGACGTAACGGACAAGAAATTAAACCCAAAATTGTCTGTTCTACAGCGACAATTCGCCGCTATGCTGACCAAGTAAAAGCGCTTTATGGGCGTGAGGATGTAGTTTTGTTTCCCCCACCAGGACTTGATGCTGAAGATTCATTTTTCTCGCGTTATGCTCGTAATTCAGTAGATAGAACATTGCTACGAGGTCGAGTTTATGTGGGTGTTCATGCACCTAGTTTGAGATCTTTACTAACTGCTGAAGTTCGTACTGCTGCTGCTATTTTGCAAGCACCTGTTACTTTGACACCAGAGGAACGAGATCCTTGGTGGACATTCCTTGTATTTTTTAATAGTTTGCGAGAATTAGGAACATCTTTATCACTGTTGCAGTCTGATATTCCCGGTTATTTAAAGGTAATCAGAAATAGATTAGACTCGCAACAGATACGCCGTCTATGGCAAATTCGCGAACTGACAGGGCGGATACGCAGCGACCAAGTTCCGGAAGCTATTAGCAAGTTAGAAGTCAAATGCGATAATAGCAATAATCAACCGCCCGTTGATGTTTGTTTGGCTTCTAACATTATTGAAGTGGGGGTTGATATTGATAGACTATCACTGATGGCAGTTGTTGCTCAACCAAAGACTACTTCTCAATATATCCAAGTAACTGGGCGAGTTGGACGGCGGTGGTGGGAACGTCCCGGTTTAGTTATCACAATATATAGTCCTACAAGACCACGCGATCGCTCTCACTTTGAGAAGTTTCGCAGTTATCACCAACAACTTTATGCACAAGTTGAACCAACCAGCGTAACCCCATTTTCGCCGCCAGTTTTAGATAGAGCGCTGCACGCTATCATGACAACTTACGTGCGACAAACTGGTGATGAACAAATAGTCAAAACGCCTTATCCCTACCCTAAAAATCTCATCGAACAGCTACGAGAAATTCTGATCCCACGCATTCAAAAGATTGATGAAGCCGAGGTAGAAAATTTTGAGAAAGTTTTTAACAAACGCGCCTTAGACTGGGAAAATTTCCAACGTGTAGATTGGGAGAGAAACAGCAGAGACGCTACTGATATACCTCTAATTAGGGTAGCAGGTGAATACGCCAGTAGAGAATGGCAACTTTTATCTTGGGCTACACCAATGTCTATGCGAAATGTAGATGCGGAATGTCAAGCTGAGATTACGAATCTTTACTTAAATGAAGGGGTGGAAGAAGATGCCTGAAGGTTTATTAAGACGCGCTCAGTTAATTGCACCTTTTGGTGTGGGTGCAATGGTAGTAGTGAGGAATGGTACATCTTTAATAACAGCCGGAATTGACCACTGGTACAAGCGTGAAGATATTAGCGAGGCTGATGACAAGTCCGAATTTAGAATCGATGAATGGCGTTTAGCACGTTCTTTAGAAGTGGATCATTTTCGTCAACCCCCTGATTTTAGAAAAGCTAATAAAGGGGATGGTGTTCCTAATGCTTATCTAACTGTACCATTTTTACGATTTCCTCAATGGCATTTCTGTGCTTCTTGTAATCTCTTGCAAAAGTTTCCTTTAACTAAGCGTGGTAAAGTAAAATGCCCCGAATGTGAAAGCAAGAAGAAAACGAAATACACTCCTCACATGGCACAAGTACCGATTATCGCCATGTGCGATCGCGGTCACATTCAAGACTTTCCATGGCGTGAATGGGTGCATAGATCGGCGAATCCAATTTGTGATAAACCAGTGCGCTTAGTTGGAACTGGAAGTGCAACTCTTGGTGGTTTGAGCGTTCGATGTGATTGCGGTGCGAAAAGATCCCTTGAAGGAATTACTGAAGGTGATGTTAATAGAACAAGACTAAGTAAAACTTTGATGGCTGACGACAATACGGAAGTGGATGATGAGAAAAAAGGATTTTGCTGCCAAGGGAAACGCCCTTGGTTAGGAACTGAAGATAGTGAACCCTGCTCCTGTCAACTACGGGGTACTTTGCGAAGTGCTACCAACGTGTACTACGCACAAACGCGCAGTGCAATTTATCTGCAAAGAGGTAATAACAGCGAACTTGTTTCCCTGTTAGAAGAACCACCTCTTTCAACACTTATCCAACCACTGTCACAAGCTGGGCTTTCGATTACACCTGAATTTCTTCGAGGGCAACATACTCTACTGCTTAAAAATTTTTCAAATGAAGAAATTAAAGATGCTTTGTGTACTATCTTATCACCAAACGACATAAAAGCTAACACAAATATTGTCGAAGGTGATGACCCAGAAACAAGTTTTCGTCGCGAAGAATTTAATGTGCTTCGTACTGAGCGCAATGAAGAAAACCTTAAAATAAGAGCAATAAATATTAGTCAATATGAATCAAATATTGCACAATATTTTTCCAGAATTATGCTAGTTGATAAACTGAAAGAAACCAGAGCTTTAACAGGATTTACCCGTATATTTCCGGAAACTGACCAACCTTTGCCAGTTCTACAATCGCTTTTATGGCGTCAGTCACTACAACAGGAAACATGGTTACCCGCTTACATTGTCTATGGTGAAGGTATATTTATTGAATTCAACGAAAATCGCCTGCGTCAGTGGTTAAAAATACACGGCGCTGAAATTACCCGTAGGGTGCAGCCTTTAGTGGCACGTTATGAAAGGATACAGGAGGAACGACATTTACGACAACGCCAGATAACGCCAAGATTTATACTATTGCATACGTTTGCTCACTTACTGATGAATCGGTTAACTTTCGAGTGCGGTTACAGCTCAGCAGCGTTGCGAGAAAGACTCTATATCTCGGAAAACCCTGTTGCTCCAATGGCAGGAGTGCTGATTTACACTGCAAATGGAGATTCTGAAGGGACAATGGGAGGACTTGTGAGAATGGGTAAACCAAGTAATTTTGAACCTGTGGTACGCTCTTCGCTAGAGGCGGCTAGCTGGTGTTCTGCCGACCCTGTGTGCATGGAAGTCGGAGCCAGAGGGGGACAAGGACCAGATTCGTGCAATTTAGCGGCTTGCCACAGTTGCGCTTTAGTGCCTGAAACAGCTTGTGAAGAGTTCAATCGCTTTTTGGATCGAGGTGTAGTTATTGGTGATATTTATAATAAGTCTATGGGATTTTTTACTTAATATAAACCATTATAACTGCTCTGGTTCTTCACTGGTTAACAGTTTTTATACTTGTTACTCCTTTTGTGATACAAGTGTTCTTCAAACTATAAAAGTTGTCAGTATATGCAACCAACCGTGGAACAACTTAGAGCTTTTTACAGCAGATGCGTGAGAATTAGCAATCTTCTCCAGTCTATCGAAATAGTGCGATACGATAGCCGTACTAGACGCATAGTTGTTTTGGTTGGAGAAACAATACAGTTAGAAGTTCTGGAAAATGGGGAAGTTATAATCGGATGACTCAATCAAATTATGAAGCAATGACAGAAAAGCAGTTGCGCGAGTACGTGCGACTGAACCCTCAAGATGAGGACGCATTTCAGCATTACCTTAGCATAATTCGCTCTCGACCGGGGCGAGTTACTGTGAGTACAGATGATGAATTTGAGGCTGAATTGCGAAAGCGAATTAATCAGTAACAGCCATAAACAAAACTTTCGATCTTGGAAAATTCTTTATAAAACAGCCCACGCAGGTGGGCTTCGTTTGTATAGCCCTAGAATTCTATTCTGAGGACAATATAAAATGATGGCGTTGCTACCACTTCCTCATACATAATGGTGGGCATTGCCCACCCTACTCTCAAGTTATGACAAGGGACGGTAAACGCGGTAGTTAACACTGGGGAAAATATTATCCATCAACTCAACTTTTTCCAACCAACCGCTATCGATCTTGCCAATTTTAACGTCTTCGTAAAGCTTGTTAAAACGCATGAGGTGCGATCGCGTGCGTCTGACTGCATAGGGTACCATTGTTCCCGTCCGCATAATAAACGCCCAATCAGAAGATTGCGCCAATAACAGTTCTCGTGCAGCTTGGTTTAACGCTCTCCATTCCAACTCATCTTCAGGTTCCCGATATGATATTTCAATCATCCGTTCTGCAGCTTTATGCAAATGGGGATAAATCCAAGTATTCGTCTCATTCAACCAATACTCGTGGAATCCTTTGTAACCCCAACTCGATTGAGATGGACGGCAAACTTGCTGGCTTGGTTGTGCCTTTAAGTAATCCGCCAAGTGAGTCATGGCGTAAGTCTGTTGGTCATACCAGGACTTACGGAAGAGGTAATCAATAAACCAAGGTCCCTCATACCACCAATGTCCAAATAATTCCGCATCGTAGGGAGACACAATAACTGGAGGGCGCTGCATTATACCATAAAGATGCGCTGCTTGTTGTTCCCGGTTGTACATGAAGTTAGCAGCGTGTTCTGCAGCTTTTTCCCTTGCCCAGTAAGGATCGTAGAGAGCTTTATCTCCTAGCCCTAAACCGCGACCAGTAATTTTGTGATATTTAATGCCCGTATTTTTCCGCTGACCGTTGGGCATAATGTAGGGCTTGATATAATCGTACTCTGCTTCCCAACCCAAGTCTTTGTAAAATTCGCGATATTCTGATGCACCGGGATATCCCACCTCAGAAGACCAAACTTGTTGAGAAGATTCATGGTCTCGACCAAAAGCAGCAACACCAGTTTCCGTAAAAATTGGGGCATAAGTACCAAATCGAGGGCGAGGACGAGCATAAAGAATGCCGTGTCCATCAGTGAGGAAGTAGCGCAACCCTGAATCGGCTAACATCCGCTCCAAACCTTCATAATAGGCGCACTCTGGTAACCAAATACCTTTAGGAGGGCGTCCAAAATTTTCCTCGTAGTGTTCGCAAGCTACCTTAATTTGCGCCCATACAGCTTGTGGGTACATTTTCATCAGTGGTAGGTAGCCGTGAGTTGCACCACAGGTAATGATTTCTAAGTTATTTGAATCCTGGAACTGCTTAAAAGCTGTTACCAAGTCCCCCTTATAGCGTTCCCAAATTTCTCGCGTCGCGTTAAACTCACTAGCATAATGCTCGGCTAAATAACGAATATGACCGTTGTGTGCATTATGTTCGATTTCTAGTTGTATAAGTTCTTCTAGTTTGGCTAAGTGGTCATCGTACCGTTCCTGTAGTAGAGGATCGCGTAGCATTGACACAAGAGGTGGTGTCATGCTCATCGTGATTTTAAAGTCAACGCCATCTCGCTTTAAGCCCTCAAATACTCTCAGCAAGGGTACATAAGTTTCCGTAATGGCTTCATAGAGCCATTCTTCTTCCAACACATAGTCACTTTCTGGGTGACGAACGAAGGGCAGATGTGCATGGAGTACGAGCGCAACGTAGCCGATAGCCATAATAAATAGTTCCGAGGTGGTACGTGTATATTGAAGGTTGGGGATTTGGAAGATTTAAGAATATTTTAAGACTTTCTGGGGATCGTATCAGTTTTTCGCCAACTCTTCAAAATGGGTGACAGCCCTCAGTAAAAATGTATTCCTATCGCGAGCCAATTTTAGGGATCTCCAAGAAATTAATTACCCTGAATTGTGGAACCCAGAGCAGCGCCGTGCGGGGTGTCCTCGCCCGTTCTGTATAAGTGGCGAGCTAGACTCATAACAGAAATGCGAATGACTCTCCATTACCTCCAACTCCTACCTCCAAATCTCCCTTAGTTGAAGCTCAAGGATGGGTAATCGATCCTACAAGAAATGTGGAGTTAGTAGCTAATAATACTAGTGTTAGTAGCAGTTCTGGGCATGGTAGTACGCAATCTTTTTAATGTAGCAAATTGCAAAAAACATACCGAGTAGCGATCGCTTTTTGACCAACAAACAAAGAGCAGAACGGCTTGAGTTTACGCAAATAAGCGCTGAACGCGAGCGCTAAAACCAAGTAATAAAGGCGAGGTAATGTCGTCATTTGGGAGTAGAGTTGCTACTAGTCTCAGTTGAGCAGCATCTTTACGATATATTTCTATCTGCTGCAACCGCCAATCTGCAATCCAATATTCCTGAACTCCTTTTAATGAGTACAACTTTAATTTAGCTTCCGACTTTTTTTGATTGGGGCTGAAATATACGGTTAGGTTGCCTGTGGCGTAAAAATCCTGACGTTCTCGCCAGTACCACTTTATCAGGCGCACAAGCAGTTCAATTTGTTCGCGGTGTAGATCGCTTTCCAAGGGAGGTTCATCACTATAAAGGTCACCAGGTGGAAAAATTATACCTTGTGTTGCGTTTTCTACAGTAGAGGTGGTGGCAAGCGGCTGAGACATACAAAAACTTGTTTTTATTTATAATATGTTATCCTTTTAAAGCTGCTTGCTGTAGAAGTGATGGTGTAGCTGCAAAAGTAGATTACCAAACAACAGAACATTCCTCACTCGTCAGTTTCTTGATACAACTGCTGCAACTCCTGTAATTGAGTTCTTCGAGAAGCACGACGGTATTTTTTAGATTCTAGCTTTGGCTCGTATTTAGTCTGCCCCTTTCCTTTAGTTTTCGCCTTGACAGTTGATTCAGGATCTGCTTGTTGATTCAGTTGAGTTTGACGCAAGATGGCTTCTTCTAAAAAATCTAAGTAGTGCTGGTATCTTTCCCAATCTCCACGAACAACGCACTCCGGTTCCTCTCTATGCAAGCAATCACTAAAACGGCAACTTTCTACCGCTAGTCTCTGTCTTGCTTCTGGGAATAAACTTGCTAATTCTTCGGGAGAAACATCGAGATCGGGTTGATTAAAACCAGGTGTATCCGCAAGCAAACCACCACCGGGTAATTCAAATAATTCCACGTGACGGGTAGTGTGGCGACCTCTTGCTAGTTTGCCAGAAATTTCTCCTACTCGTAGATTGGCATTGGGAATTAAGGCGTTGATTAAGCTAGACTTTCCAACACCTGATGGTCCGGCTATAACGGTAATTTTTTCTTTAAGACTAGTTGCTATTTGGTTAAGATTTATACTTTTGTTGACACTAATAAATATTGGTTTGTAACCCCAACTCATTAAGCGATCGCAAATTTCACTTTGCTCTTCAGTGGAAATCAAATCGCTTTTATTCAAACCTAGAACCACATCTAAACCTGTGGATTCAGCCTTTAACAGAAAACGGCTCAGTTGGTAAGGTTCTAAAGGCGGATCTGCAACGGCAAAAACTAACAAAATTCGATCTACATTTGCAATTGCCGGACGATCTAATTCACTTCCACGAGGTAAAACTTCTGATATTGCACCTCTCCCACCCGCCCAGTCTGGTTCTTCAACAACTACGCGATCGCCCACCATCACCTGCTGTCCAATTTTCTTCAAACGGGTTCTGCGGGTACAGAGGAGGAGGGGGGGATGGGGATTGGGAGAGTGGGAAGACACGGTAGACAAGGGAGAGGGAGTAGAGAAGGAAGAATTTTCTAGCTTGTCCCCCTTGTCCTCCGAATCTAGCTGTACGCGATAAAAATTAGCCTGTACGGCTAAAACCGTACCTAATAACTGCCCAGTAGTTTCTAAGTCTTCCCTGCTCATGAAACAGTTACGGGACGGCGGACTGACAAAGAATAGTAACCATTACAATTGACAATTTGTTCCACATGATAGCCAGCCATTGTCAAACTATCAGGAACTTGCTCAATGGGTTCTCCAGGGTCTAACCATACTTCGAGCAAATGACCGGGCTGCATTTGCTCTAGACGAAGTTTTGTCCTAACAAAATTTATCGGACAAGGAGTGCCACGTAAGTCCAATTGAGCGTCAGGAGTTGAGAGGGAAGGTAGATTCATCGTTGGTGGAAAAAGTTTCCCAAAAATCCTTCTAGACCGCCTTTACCAGTGCGATCTCCTTTTATTTTAGCTAGCTTCTCCAACAGTTCTCGTTCTTCAGCCGTAATTTTTGTTGGGATATCAATTGATATTGTAATCATGTGGTCGCCACGACTAACAGGATTGCCCAAGCGAGGTACGCCATGATTTTCCAATTTCATCACCGTGTTTGGCTGAGTTCCGGGTGGAATGAGCAATTCCACTGGTCCATCTACCGTGTTCACTTCCAAACGACAACCTAAAATTGCTTGTAAGTAGCTAACTTTGATTTCTGAGAGAATGTTAATTCCATCCCGATGGAATTCTTCATCCTCATTCACAAACAAATAAACGTACAAATCTCCAGGAGGACCGCTACGCTGTCCGGCGTCTCCTTCTGAGGAGATCCGCAACCTCGTGCCATTGTCTACACCTGCAGGGATGGTAATTTTCAGCTTTTTCGTAACCTGTTTTGCGCCTTTACCCTCGCAAGATTCACATTTGTCTTCTATGACCATTCCCGTACCATTACAGGTGGGACACGTGGAAACTTGGGTAAAACTACCAAAGGGTGTTCTGGTTACACGCCGAACTTGACCCGTTCCGCTACAAGTCGAACATGTACGCGGGCGGGTTCCAGGCTTAGCACCAGAACCAGTGCAAACCTCACAAGTTTCTAGATGAGAAATACGGATTTCTTTCTCACCACCAAAAACTGCTTCTCTGAAGTCCAACTTTAGGTCTAACCGCAGGTCATCGCCTCGCACGGGACCGCCGCGACGCCTTTGCGTTGTACCTCCCATACCACCAGCAAAGCCACTGAAAATACTTTCAAAGATATCGGCAAAACCGCCCATATCACCCATGTCTTGGAAGCCTGCACCAGCTCCACCATTTACAGCAGCTTCACCAAAGCGGTCGTAACGAGCGCGGGTTTCCGGCTCGGATAGTACTTCATATGCACGGTTAATTTCTTTAAATTGCTCCTCTGCACCCGGTTCTTTGTTCACATCTGGGTGATACTTCCGGGCTAAACGGCGGTAAGCGCGTTTGATTTCTTCTTTGTCGGCGTCACGAGAGACACCTAAAATTTCATAATAGTCGCGAGCCATATAGCAAAGGTGAAAGTTAAAAGGTAGAAAGCAGCTAGGCAATAAAGAACTCTGAGCAGCTTTAGCTGAAATGCTAAACGCTTTGGGCTTTGCGATAAGCGAAGCTTAAATGCTGAAGCCGTATCGCTCGGAAGTTCTAGTAGGCAGAAGGCAAGGGTTAAAACTTCTTAATATTTGATTTTACCTTTTACCTTTTACAAAAATCACCATAACAATTTTTCAATTGCCTTGTGCCGATAAGCTACTAGGTTATATCTATATATCTATTGTGGATTGAAAAGCAACGAAAGCTACCTGTTTCAACCCGAGCGAGCAGTACTGTCTATCTAAAATTTAGTAGAATTCAGTACCAATAGACAACAGTAGATGCCATCTGAGTTATTTAACAGTAAAAGTGACAGCGTGTTGCTGCCTCTTTTACCATTGTGCTACGTGATTGACAAAAACTCCGCCTATTTTACAGAGGTGCTAGCCGCACTAAAAAGTGTGGAAAACCGTATTAAGGTAATCCACTTAGTCTATCGCTTCATAATCAGCTTGCACAGTATTTTCATCTTCAAAATCAAAATTAAATTGCGGTGCTGCTGTTCCACTGACTGCAGCTACGGGTTCTTCTACCTTCAATGACGCTTCTAATTCTTCAAGGGCATCATCGCCTGAAGTCCCAGCACGGTTGTATACTTCAGCACCAATGTTAAACAAAGTTTGTTGGAAGTCTTCCAAACACTCTTTGAATTCTGCTACTGAAATATTGTCATCAGATGCCAATGCTTTTAAGCGGAGTAACTTTTCATCAGCCAAGACTTTTATTTGGTCGCTCACAACCAGACCATTGCTCTTAATCGTCGATTCGTAACTGTATACCAAATTGTCTGCTTGGTTTTTAAGTTCGACCAACTGTATGCGTCGTTTGTCTTCTTCGGCAAACATTTCTGCTTGTTGCCTCATTCTTTCGACTTCGTTAGCACTCAAACCACCCGTGTTGGTAATCCGAATACTTTGTTCTCTACCAGTGCCTTTATCTTGTGCCAAAACTTTGAGGATACCATTGACATCAATTTCAAAGGCAACTTCGATTTGGGGTACGCCACGGGGTGCGGGTGGAATTCCTGTTAGGAGAAATTTCCCCAAACTCTTGTTATCCCGTGCCATTGCTCGTTCGCCTTGGAGGACGTGGATTTCTACAGAGGTTTGTCCATCCACGGCTGTGGAAAAGATTTGAGATTTGCTAGTGGGGATTGTGGTGTTGCGTTCAATAATTTTTGTAAATACTTCTCCCAAAGTTTCAATCCCAAGTGAGAGGGGTGTCACGTCTAGTAGGAGAAGATTGTCAACTTCGCCACCTAAAACTCCAGCTTGGATTGCTGCTCCTAGTGCCACTGCTTCGTCGGGGTTAATAGAGCGATCGGGAGTTTTCCCATTAAAAAATTTCATCAGGGCGTTTTGAACTGCCGGAATGCGCGTAGAACCACCCACTAAAATAATTCGGTCAATATCTTGAGGTTTGAGTTCGGCATCTTTCAGCGCCTGAAGCATTGGTTCGATGGTAGCTTCAATCAGATTTGTTGCCATCTCTTCAAATTTGGCGCGGCTGAGTTCCATTTCTAGATGCTTCGGACCCGTTTCATTGGCAGTGATAAAGGGCAAATTAATGGAAGTAGAACCCATGCTTGAAAGCTCAATTTTTGCCTTTTCAGCCGATTCTCGCAAGCGTTGCAATGCCATTTTGTCTTGAGTCAAATCGATTTTTTCCTGCTGCTTGAAGCGTTCTATCATCCAGAGCACTATGCAGTTGTCAAAATCGTCTCCTCCCAAATGGTTGTTACCACAAGTTGCTTTTACTTCAAACACTCCATCCCCTAGTTGTAGAATGGACACGTCAAAAGTACCGCCTCCCAAATCAAACACTAGAATGAGTTGTTCTTGGTCTTGCTTGTCCAATCCAAAGGCTAAAGCAGCAGCAGTCGGTTCGTTGATAATTCGCAAGACTTCAAGTCCGGCAATGGTACCTGCGTCTTTTGTAGCTTGTCTTTGAGCATCCGTAAAATACGCAGGTACTGTAATCACTGCCTGGGTTACAGATTCGCCTAAAAAGTTTTCTGCATCTTGCTTGAGTTTTTGCAAGATCATGGCAGAAATTTCTTGGGGCGTGTAATTGCGTCCGCGAATTTGAACGTCTACTGTTTCGTCTCTACCTTTAACACAGTTGTAGGGGACGCGATCGCGTTCTGTTGCTGTATCTTCCCAACGACGCCCAATAAAACGCTTAATACTAAAAATCGTGTTTTCAGCATTTGTCACAGCTTGTCGCTTTGCCAATTGACCGATCAAGCGATCGCCACCCTTACCAAATCCCACAATACTGGGAGTGGTTCGTCCACCTTCTGAGTTAGAAATCACAATCGGCTGACCACCTTCTAGAACCGCGACACAACTGTTGGTAGTGCCTAAGTCAATCCCAATAACTTTGCTCATAAATAACAGTATTTTTACGTAGTATTTATTTCCCTTAGTTTGAGTGACAATTTCCGGTGTCAGCTATAGGTATGCTTCCACCGGTCAGACACTAAAAAACTTCAGGCTTGATATCTACGCGGATACATTGTTGGTGGTCATTGGTCATTTGTCATTTGTCATTACAGCAATTTTCAGGTTAATAGACCACATTATGTAGAAGGGGCGTCCCCGCCCGTCTTCTATAATGCACGGGCGGGGACGCCCGTACCACAAGAGCATAGTGTAGTTCATTTACTTGAAAATTACTGTAACTTAAAACAAAGAACGCCGAACAAAGGACAAATGACACTGGACACTGGACAAATAGCTTTTCAACTATTTGCAGAACTTGACCCGCCATCAGAAGAAGGAGTATCTTCCTTTGGAGCAGCCACCTTCACCATGGCATGACGCAGCACGCGATCGCCCAAAGAATATCCGCGCA